>NZ_CP076129.1:1377500-1535000 GCF_018736065.1 Flammeovirga kamogawensis | reverse complement strand
TTTAAACCCAATAATTCCGGACAACGCTTGCACCCTCCGTATTACCGCGGCTGCTGGCACGGAGTTAGCCGGTGCTTATTCTTATGGTACCGTCAGACAATCTCGCAAGATTGTGGTTCTTCCCATACAAAAGAGCTTTACAACCCGAAGGCATTCATCACTCACGCGGCATGGCTGGGTCAGAGTTGCCTCCATTGCCCAATATTCCCTACTGCTGCCTCCCGTAGGAGTCTGGCCCGTATCTCAGTGCCAGTGTGGGGGACCTTCCTCTCAGAACCCCTACCCATCGTCGCCTTGGTAAGCCGTTACCTTACCAACTAGCTAATGGGACGCATATCTATCTCTGTCCGATAAATCTTTAATCTTTAGTGAATGCTCACTTAAGATACCATGGAATATTAATCCGGATTTCTCCGGGCTATCTTCCAGACAAAGGCAAGTTATATACGCGTTACGCACCCGTGCGCCGGTCGTCAGCAAGTGCAAGCACTCCTGTTACCCCTCGACTTGCATGTATTAGGCCTGCCGCTAGCGTTCATCCTGAGCCAGGATCAAACTCTCCGTTGTAAGAGTTTTTAGATCAAATAAATGATCAATGTTTTATACCTGTCTCTACGAACTGTTTAAAAGAATTAACTTTATTAGGATCCGCTTTCGCTGATCTTATAATTACTTTCTCATTACATCAAAAGAACGTTTAAGCCGAAGCTTAATGAACTGAATCTCAGTTTATATTACCAACAAAACCGTTGTTTTATTGAGCACCTCTCTGAAGAAGCGAGTGCAAAGGTAAGATATTTTAGTTTAAACTTCCAAATGTTTTTTCAATTAATTTGAAATAATTTTTAGAGGTATCTAAATCTCATTTTCACTATCCTTTTGCTGCTCTCCGTTTGAAAGCGAGTGCAAAGGTAAGAAAGGAAATTTAATTTGCAATACTTATTTTGTTTTATTTGAAAACTGATAAGTTTTACGCTCTAAAATCATTTGGTGGTTTATATCACTACCTGTTGCAACATGTTTTTTAAGACCCTATCGTTGTAAGGGGAGTGCAAAGGTAAGCGCGTTTTGTTTAAATGCAAGGTTAAGAATCAATCAATTTTCAAAATAAATTCAAACAGCAAATCAAAACATTAACATGTAAAATCAACGCTAATAATAAATAAGAGCTGCAATAATAATTACAGCTCTTATTTATGTGTTCCTCTATATATAAGTCATAAAAACCTTTTATACTTTCGTAACTATTTGTGGGTAATTTATGCTTGCTGATATATTCTTATCAATAGCATCTGTTTTCAAAAACTCTTCTATTATATCCAATACATCAATATGAACTGTTTTATTATGAGTAGCATCAATGACAACTTTAGTGTTATGTGGTATTTTTTCTAATGTTGATATGATATTTGCTTTATTCAAAAAGCTTACTTGATGTGGTAATTCAATTCTCATTGGTCTATCTCTGTCAATACTCTCATCATCTACAATAGAAACATCACATGATTCATTTAAGTTGTTCCAAATAATTTCAAAAACTGAAACTGCCAAACCTAAAACAATACCATGTAATAAGTCAGAGAAAACAACTCCTAAAATTGTAATTACGAATGGTATAAATAATGCCCAACCTTTATTGTACATAGCTATATATATAGCCGGTTTAGATAACTTAAAACCTACAACTAATAAGATTGCCGCTAAACATGCTAAAGGTATTAAATCTAAAATTGCAGGAATTGATACAACACAAACTAACAACATAACACCATGCATTATGGCTGACAATTTAGTTTTACCACCTGATTGTATATTCGCAGAACTTCTTACAATTACTTGTGTTATAGGTAAACCTCCAATTAAACCAGATATCATATTTCCAACACCTTGTGCAATTAATTCTCTATTCATTGGCGTTCTTCTTTTTTGAGGGTCTAATTTATCTGCAGCTTCTGTTGAAAGTAGCGTTTCTAAACTCGCCACTACAGCCATTGTTAGTGCAATAGTATAAATTTGAGGATTTGTAATCATTGAGAAGTCTGGCATCGAAAAGTTCGACATAAAACCACTAAAAGAATTTGTAATAGGTATTGCTACCAATTGATCTGTTTTTAAACCAAAAACAGGATTACCAACAGTCATCAACTCATAAAAAATACCAAATGCTACAACTAATAGTGGACCAGGAATTAATTTTAAATATTTGTTCCCTTTAATAGTCTTAGTATCCCATAGTAATAAGATTGCTACAGACACAAGTGTTAAAATAGTTGTACCCACACAAATATCTGCCAAATTAATGCCCGAAAAACTTGCTACTCCTAAAGCATTTGGAATTTGCTGAATAATAATATTGATTCCAATACCGGCAAGCATTCCTTTAATTACTGATGATGGAAAATAATATCCAATTACACCCGCCTTAATAACTCCTAAAACAACTTGGAAAGCTCCTGCAATAACTACTGCTAATAGAAAAGATTCGAAAGAGCCTAAACTTTCAATAGAATGGAGAACAATTACTGCTAATCCTGCCGCAGGACCGCTTACACCTAATGATGAACCACTTAAAGAAGCTACAATAACTCCACCAACAACACCTGATATTATTCCAGAAAAAAGTGGAGCTCCAGATGCTAAAGCAACACCTAAACAAAGTGGCATTGCCACAAGAAAAACAACTATACTAGCAGGAAAATCGTGCTTAACATTTGACAATACAGAGTCCTTTTCGTTACTCATATTAATAGTAGATTTAAATTATATGTTTATGTAGATTTTAGTATTTCTTATTTATAAGTGTACTATCAGTAATTAATTAAGTTTTCACCTATAATGTCAAAAAGTTCCTAAAAAGGCTCATGATTATAATTCAAAAGAAAAAATAACTTTATCAATTAATTTTCTGTAACATTTTAAGTAGATTCATACAGTAAAACTTAAAAATCTCAAACCTAAATAAACAAAATGAAGAATATTTTATCAATTCAATCTCATGTAACTTATGGGCACGTGGGTAATGCTGCTGCTGTTTTCCCTCTTCAATTTAGTGGACATGAAGTATGGGCATTAAATACCGTTCAGTTTTCAGGGCATACTCAATACCCTAAATGGACAGGTCAAGTATTTACTCCTGCACATTTAAAAGATATTTTAGAAGGCGTTTTTTATAATATTCCCAAAACTGACTGTGATGCTATACTTGCAGGCTACCTTGGGAGTAAAGGAACAGGTGAAGTTGTATATGATATAGTAAGAGATATAAAAGACGAAAACCCAAATGCTATTTTTTGTTGTGATACTGTTATGGGTGATAAAGAAGCAGGTTTTTATATTGCTGAAGATGTCCCTCCTTTGTACAAAGATAAAATAATAACAATAGCTGATATTATTACTCCAAATCAATTTGAAGCAGAGTTTCTTAGTAATTCAACAATTAAAACATTAGAAGATGCTAAAAAAGTAGCTAAAAGTTTATTCGAACAAGGTCCTACTTACATTATAATTACATCTTTAGAGATACAAGAAACACCAGAGAATAACTTAACTATTTTGTTATATGACGGCAATGATTTTTTTAGTATTCACAACCCTAAAATAAATTTAGGAGAAGTATACGGTACAGGAGATGTATTTGCAGCTATGATTTTATCAAACTTCTTAAAAGGAGATCCAATTGTAAAATGTTTAGAAAAAACTGTCACAACAATGTTCAATTTGATTAAAGCGACTGCTGAGAAAAATAAAAATGAGCTAGATTTAATTGGTAGTAGAAGATATTTTGAAGTTGATAAAAGTCTTTTTAAAGCTGAAAAGGTTTAAACAAAATTGAAGTTGGCTATAATTCGTGTAGTCAACTTCTTATTCTTAAAATAAAAAAACTTCAACTGATCGTTATCAATTGAAGCTAATTTTCTGGTGTAAAAAAATGATTAATACAATTCATATTGCTCTTCTAATTACATTAATCCAAATAATTTATTTATAATAAATGAAATCATAATAATGGATGCTACTAAAGCTAACCCTTCTATTGTATGTTTACTTTTTAATATTGATGAGAAAATCCCAATTAAAAAAACAAACATAAATAATACTGTACTCATTACTCCTATCATAGTTTTGTTGTTTGTTACAATATTATTATACGCTTGCTAACTACTGTTGTTCAAACATTTAACTTACTATATATTAATAGGTGTTAATAATTTGATTATTTAATAAATTCCTTTTGTTGATAATCTACCAAATACCTTTTTTACTCTAGCATTTAGGGCTGCGGTGTAAAATGGTCTCCCATCCTCGATTGCAATTCTTAATTCACCAATTAGTTCAGGGTAACGTTCACAAAAACTTCCTAGTATTTCTAATGCAAAAACTTTTACAGCAACATCTGTATTTTGACTAACTAATAGACTAAAACAGTAGTCAATCCATTCACTTTCTTTTTCATTTAACAAAGGTAAAGAAGCAATACTCCTTAACATTGATCTTTTAATACCTTGAGTTTTAAAAACTGGTAACCACTCAATTATTTCTGAAGTATATTTTGACAACCAAAGATTATCAATTTCACAAAGTGCAGTAAGTACCCAAGCTAATTTATTTCCATAAACATTATCGTTAGATCTAATTTCATTATACAACCAAACTTGCTTTTGTTCTTTTAAAATCTTTTGAATGAGATTATCTCTGTCCTCTATATTTCTGATTACTTCCATTGGTTTATGTTTATTATTCAATTAGTGAAGTTATAATCTTCTTATTAAAAAATGTAGATATTTTTTTGAATATCTCTACATAGCGTTAAAAAATATTTATTAGCTTTTAAAATTTGATTAATAACTGTAAATACACAAACAAGTAAACAGTATTATTAATAGTTTTGAATAACATTATGAACAATGTTGTGATATTCTAATTTTATTAAGACGATTTTAGCAACTATTTATTAGCCTACAACTATCAATGAGAGAATTTAGAGAAATTCCATCTTTTGAGGATTATGTTATCAATCTAGATGGTTACGTTTTGAAAAAAAACAACTTCGAAGAAGCAAATTTTTGTTTTCTTAAAGCGTATAAATGTAATGTAACTGGTAAACTTAAAGTAACGCTTAAAAGAACTAAAGAAGGTAAAAAACTTAAGAGCACTGCATATGTGCATACATTAGTTGGCAAGACTTTTATCCCAGTTTTTGATTTAAAAAGAAAAAAAGTATGGCATATTAATGGTGACATTTATGACAATAGTGTTGAAAACTTAAAATGGGTTCCTTTAAAAGGAAAACAAGTTTACAATTACGCTCCAAAGAAGTTTGTGCATTTAAATAGATTGTACCTTCCTATTGAAAGGCTCCCGTTTTTATCAATAAATGAAAAAGGAGATGTTTTATCTTTTAAAAGTGGAAAGCCAAAGAAGATTAAGCAAAGAGCTAATGGAAAAATTATGTTTTTTGACACCGAAGATTATGAAGGCAAAAGGCATACAATTTACCCTCATGTTGAAGTGAAGTCTTTGTTTACTAAAAAGAAACCTCACTTAATTTAACGTTTAGTACCTCAAGTTATCACTGAAGTAACTTGAGGTATTATATAAATGGAATTACTTGTTCGCCTTCATCTGTTAATGAGATAATTGTTACATCATCATCATAATTAACATTTACTAAGCCATTATATTTTAAAGTATAAGCAATTTTGCTTTCTTCAAATTTTGTAGTGGAAATTCCTAATTCCATTGCTAAACTTTCAATAGACCTACTACTATTAGGCGTTAAAGCCTTCACTATTCTTAAAGATTTGTTCTGAATTGTCATGGTAAAGTTGTGTTTAGTTGTAGCTATTTATACGGTAAATTATTTACCTAGTATATTAAAATTGATATTTATTTTCATAAATCATTAAAAAAAGACATAATAGATTTAAAAACATTAATACCTAAACCTTTCAACTTCATCATGTTAACATAAACCTCAACTTATAAAGTTTGGATTACAATTTCCAATCAATAACTTTGATATGCAATTGTACATTCATGCGGTAAAGTCAAAAATTGCCATTGGAGATTTTACCGCATTACAATTCGCAATTCCTCCGTTTAACTTCTACTATTTTTATACTCCAACGTTTTAATCAAGTTCTTTTCTGCATTAAAATAACAGACTTTAGTGAGATGGTTAGTGTTTTCATAAATAACCAAACAACTATCGTCTTCAAAATAATAGCTAATAATAATATCATAATTAGCTGTATATTCATTATGCAATATTTCTAATCTTTGTGTATTTGCATAAGCTATTTCTAATAAAAATTTATAGAAATCTTTTCTTGTTGGGTAATCACTTTTAGGATTAATAAAAACAGAATAATCGAAATGTATATCTCTATTAGAAAGATATGCACCATCACTAACAATAGATTTATTCACCTGAGTTGGGGTATCTATATTATATGCATAAATATAGTAGTCTACATAATCCTTTGCTTCTTGATGGTCCAATTTATTTTGAGCAAAAGATATAAAAGGGATCATCAATAAAATGAATGAGAAAATTCGCTTTTTCATATTTGACATTCTATACAAATTTAAATCTGGATAGATGGAGTTTAAAACATAAAAAGGCACAGAACATTTATTTCCTGTACCTACTAAACTAATTGTATTCGATGTTATAATTCGAATACATTGTAACTATTGGTTTAATACTAATTCCCTTATACTAGACTTGCCCACCAGAGGCAATTAATAGCATTAAAACAACAGTACCTATTGACATACTTAAATATTGAAAGACCTTGAAAAATACTCTCTTTGTTATTGAATGAATTTCCATTTTTTATCTTTTTTTATTTTCTGTTATCTGATTTATCTAGTAATATCAATTGATGTAAAATATCACCAGAAGAATTAATTTTCATGCGTTACCTCTACTAAATCAGTAATTGTCTTTTCAAAATCTACGTTATTTTCAAACATCACAACACCATATTTAGCCCCGCATTTAACTACTGCTGCATTTTGCTCACCATCAGAATACATATCTACTTTAACTCCACTATCATTACTAATAGTAACTTGTTTATCAAGATTTTGTATTTTTTGTTGATACTGAGATTCTATAGTATAAATAGTTATTACAGCAGAATTACCATTAATCTTTACTTTCTTCGGGTAATCGTCTGCATATGTTGACAACTGAATAAAAATAATTGACAAGAAAAAAAGAATGAATTGTTTCATATTATGATCTGTTTAGAACTAAAAAGAGGATGAAAAATCATCCTCTTGAAAGTTTAATAGTAGAATTGATTGGTAATTATAACCCAATACAAACACCTATTTGAGCGCCTGTACCTATGTTTCCTTGAATACCAAAGTTGTCTGTAATATGGTATTTGGCACCTACTCCAATTCCCCAGCCAAGTGTACTTCCTTCTCCAAATTGAAAGCCAATATCACCAACTGCATATACATCCCATTTTGGATTTTGAATATTTAATACTCTATCTGCATACCATCTAAATCTTGCTCCAGCTCCAAATGAACTTCCTTTTCCACTCCAAGATCTATAATCTACGTAAGCACCTACAGTAAAATCTTTACCTAATTGAGCAATTTCATAGTCAGCCATTAAGCCCAACGTATTGTTACTAAAGCCAGATGTAAAACCTATATTTAATGTTCCCGGACCTTTAAAATTTGCACTTCCGCTAGTCTTGTCCTGTGCAAATGAATTACTTGTTAAACTCAAAATTGCAATAGAGAATAATAATGTAAATAACTTTTTCATTGTAATACTTTTTATTTTTTAGAGATAAATAATGAAGCGTTTTCTGCTTACATTAACTAATATATCTTTCAATAAAATGTCACCTGAAAAAGTAATTTTTTTTTGAAAATCTAATTAAATAATAAATAAATAGCTGATTTACAATACAATAAAGTTATTAAAAAAAACCTCTTAAACCAAGAATATAACTTCTCCCTGCTGCATTTATACCAGAACTATATGTTCTATAACTTTGATCTAAAATATTATCAATTGCTACGTTTACTGACAAATATTCTTTTAAAAGATAACTTGATTTAAAATCTAATGTCCACCAACTTAAAGCACCAGTATGTGCATATAAATAAGGCTTTGCTTGTTCTGAAGGTGCTAGTTTATCAAAAGAAATACCTCCACTATATTGATTATTAAGTGCCAAATGTAAATTCTTATGCTGATATTGAATGCTCACTTTTCCAAAAAAAGGAGGTACATGACGTAAGCTTTCATCATTCTCTAAATCAATACCATAAGTATATGTGTAACTTGCATTAAATGAAAATGATTTACTCAAAACTGCTTTTATTGTTGATGAAACTCCCCAAATTCTAGCGTCACCTGTGTTTTGTAAAGATAATACAGCGTATTTTTCATTATCAATAGTAATAGAATCTTGTCCTTGATAAGTTGTCGGCATTCGAACCATTGCATTTCTTAACCATGAATAATATGCATTTACTCCAATAAGAACAACATTTCCAATATTACGCTCAATGGTAGCATCAATTGTATAAACATCTGTTGGTTTTAAATCTGGGTTAGGTATAACAAGATCCTCTTTAGATGGGTTATAAACTTTACCAATATCATCTAAATTAGGTGCCTTAAAACCTTTTGCAAATTGAGTGTTTAACTGCCAATTTCTTGTATGAAAAGCCAAACCAGCACTTCCTGTAATGTTTCCAACATTATAATTAAAATGATTATAAGGTAAATTAAGCTCTTTAGAAGCCTCGTCTGTATAATCTGACTGGATATTAGTATGAGTATATCTAAACCCCGCCGTACCTACTAATTTTGTACTGAAATGATATTTTGCTGATAAATACCCCGCTGCTGTTGTATAAAAACTTCCACCTCCTGCGTATCTTGGTAAATCGACTTCGGTTACACCTGTATATATATTTTCTGAATTTGCATGTGCATCAACTTTATTTGTTATGCCTTCCAAACCATAAAATAAGTCTACTTTTTGATTCGCCTTTTTAGTGTAATCAATATTAATATTGAAAACATCTGCATTTACAAAACTATTCCCTCTTTCATCACTTTTAAACTTCCTATTATGTCTATCTTCTTTTACCCTTTGATGTCCAATAATAATACGCATATCATCAGCAAGTTTACCATCAAATAAATAGTCCATCCGAATAGAATTCATCATCCAAAATTGAGGACCATAATACCATTCAGAAAATTTTGGTGTTGTGTTTCCATAAGGAGTCACTAAATAATCTGTCGTTATAGTTGTTATATCTTCTGAAGTTACAAACTGCGTTTCTCCATTTACATTATCTATTCCATTTAACTCTGTAAGTCTATCGTATCTTGGTACGTTTGATGTAGTTGAAAACAGAAAATTATATTGAAGTTTTAATCTTGTAGAAGGCTTAAAGCTAAATTTTTGAAGGGTATTGATTTGATTATATGCAGATGGTGTCTGATTTTCTAAATTCCCGTTCATCAAAATACTATCATCATTGTTTCCATTGACAACAGTAAATTTTCTTTGTCCAAACTTATCATTTTCAGACCTATACCAACTACCCGATTGTAAATCGCTAAAATCAGAATACGTTAAACTTCCATTCCACGCAAATTTCTTTCCTCCAATATTCAATCTTACATTTCCAGTTTTTTCATTATTCCCAGAGTTGTATTTTAACATAGCATCTCCATAAATAATTGTTTCATCATTATGAGTAAAGTCTGGGTTTTTAGTATGAAAATCCATTACACCTCCGAGAGCATCACTTCCATACATTACACTTCCAGGACCAAAAATCACTTCAGCACTTTCTATTGAATTTGGATCAATTGCTAATATATTTTGGAGATTCCCTCCCCTATAAATAGCATTATTCATTCTTATACCATCAACTACTAAGAGTACTTGATTTGCAGCAAAACCTCTAATCATAGGGCTACCACCTCCCATCTGACTTTTTTGAACAAACACTTCACCAGAATTTGCAATAATATCTGCAGTAGTTTGAGGTAAATTAAAAGCAATTTCAGTAGCCTCAATATTAATAATCTGTTGAGGTACTTCGTATGCTTTTTCTTCCCATTTGCTTGCACCAACAATTACTTCTTCAAGAGACATAATATTATCTTCTAAAAGAACACTACCAATATGAATTAATTGTTTTCTAGAAACTTGTTTTGATCTATAATTAACATGAGAAAAATTAAAAGTAGTTCCTTTTTCAGGTAACTCAAATTCTCCATTTGTATTAGAAATAGTATTTCCGCCTGTATCACTTTTAATAAAGACACCTTCAATAACACCTCCTGATGTATTCCTAATTACAATAGTTTGAGTGAAGGCATATTCTGAAGCAAATAAAGTAATGGTTAGTATTAATAAAAATCTTATTGATAGTGACATAACGTCGATAATGCTACTGAAATAAAGAGGTTTAATTATTTAGATTGATAAATGGTAATTCATTTAATAACTGTAATCCTATTTAAATATAGTTTGTGATCAATAGAAAAGAAAACATTAATGGCTAATCCGATAAAAAAATGTGAGTTATTCCTTCAAAACTAAGAAACAACTCACACTTTACTAGAATGAGTAACCTACTTGAATAGAAACGCCACTACTAGATGCTAAACCAAATTGAGCAGTAAAGCCACTCCTATCAACATACATTAGGTCTATACCTGCACCATAATCTACAACAGTATTGTTATCTTTAATAACATCTCCGTTTGTAGTTTTATAAAGTGCATTCGAATTAGTTATTACAAATTGAGGAATAAGGTACAAACCATACAAATCTGTATTAACTACTCTAAGCATTGCTCCTACTTGATAATTGTCTTGCCTTGAATTACCAAGAGAAGTCACGTCAGCTTGCCCTTCTGCTAATTTCCCTTCTGAACTTTCTAAATTAGAAACATAAGAAAAATAAACATTAAAAGCGTAAGCACTTAATTTTAATTGTGTTTGATCCCACATGGCGCCACCTACAGTTACACCTATAGGATGTTTACCAGTAATGAATCTTTTAGAATTTTGGGCATTTGATTGTAACCCAAAAGAAGTTAGTACGAACAGTAAAAATAGAATCTTTTTCATAACTAAATCAAATAATTAATACAGTACAGCACATACTTTATGCACCTATGAAAAAGCAAAAAAAATATTAAAAAGGTTATATTTTCAACTATCCAACTATCATTCCAAAATGAATAATCCATTTCTATTTATTCCTAAATAACAAAGGGCCTTCAAAAGGATATTTAATTATTTTTATTTCAGCTTGAGCTGTATTTCGATCAGTATCAACAGCATGACCATCCTTTGTTAAACAGTGTATCTCTACGTTATAATCAAAAGAAATCAGTACTAAAAAAAATGTTGATACCTCTACTAAAGTTCTAAGTTTGGTAGTCATAAAAAAATCAGGTAAATAAATAATATGTGCAAATATAGTTTTTTTAAATAAAGTATGATTCTTATTTCTATATATAAATCAATTATTTAGTTTAAATTCGTCATAACTTTTAATATTAACAATACGCTAATTATAATCTAAAAAATGACTGAAAATGCTGAATTAATGCGTCAATCAAGACAAGATCTTGAAGGGCGATGGGAATCTATTTTAGCCGTTTGTGCTGTACCTATTCTATACCAATCTTTAGTTTCAGGTGGTTCGTATATGTCGCCAGATACTCCAATTACAATCTTGAATATCTTTATTTTAGGTCCGCTTAATTTCGGTCTGAGCAGGTATTGTCTTAATTTCTCTAGAGGTAACGAAGCTGAATTTGGTCAAATTTTCCAAGGTTTTAATTTTATAGGCAAGAACATTATTGCAAATCTCTTAATTGGAATACTAATTACGCTTGCTGCTATTTTATTTATTATACCAGGAGTAATTGTCGGTTTAATGTTTTCTCAAACTTACTTTATCTTATCTGATAATGAAGATATGGGTGCTTGGGAGGCAATGCAACTAAGTAAAGAAATGATGAGAGGAAACAAAACAAAGTTATTCTTTTTATCTCTAAGATTCTTTGGATGGTTCTTATTATGTCTACTAAGCTTAGGTATTGGCTTTTTCATTTTGTCGCCTTACTATAACTTAACATTGGCTAAATTCTATGATGACATTAAAGGTAATGTTTATGTAGATCAGTATTAATAAATTGTATTAAAAAACACGTTTTGATACAAAAAAATTATCCTCTTGGTCTTAATGATTAAGAGGATTTTTTTATGTTGTTCTACAAGCCCTTCAATCTTATCAAAATGATTACTATCTTGACTATCGAAACAACACCACATACACAATAAACACATGAACACTATTAAACCACTATGGACTCCATCGAGAGAGTTTATAGCCTCAACTAACATTTTTCAGTTTGCTAAAAAAGTTTTTAAAAAAGAAGAGTACGATTATGCCAATTTACATCGTTTTAGTTGCAATAATTTAAACGAATTTTGGTCTGCTCTTTGGGATTTTTCATCTATTATTGGAACAAAGGGGGAGCCTCCTTTCTATATAGAAAATGATTTTATTTATAATGCTGAATTTTTCCCTAAAGCCACTTTAAATTATGCTGAAAACCTTCTTAGAAGAAGGGACGACCATATTGCACTTATTGGACGAATGGAAGGTGGTGGCAGAAAGCAATTATCGTATAAAGAACTTTATGATTTAGTAAGTAAACTAGCTTTTCAATTAAGAAAAGATGGCTTACAAAAAGGGGATAGAGTTGCTGGGTATATTCCCAATTGTATAGAAGCAGTTATAGGTATGCTTGCTGTAACTTCTATTGGTGCTGTATGGACATCTTGCAGTCCAGATTTTGGGTTTCAAGGAGTGTTAGATAGGTTTGGACAAGTTGAACCAAAATTTCTTATTGCTGCAAATGCTTATTCTTACAATGGGAAAATTCATAGTTGCTATACGCAATTAAAATCACTTTCAGAAAGTATTACTAGTATAGAAAAAATTATTGTTTTTGATTTTTTTACTGATGATTCTACTCCAACAGATATTGATAAAGTAGTTAAATGGGAAAACTATATTAATAATAATGCATCAGAGATCACCTTTGAACAATTACCTTTTAATGCACCTTTATTTATAATGTATTCTTCTGGTACTACAGGAAAGCCAAAGTGTATTATTCATAAAGTTGGAGGAGTATTGTTAGAACATCAGAAAGAACATTTACTCCATACAAATATTTCAGAAAAAGATATTTTCTTTTATTATTCTACATGCGGGTGGATGATGTGGAATTGGTTAGTAAGTGGTCTTGCTTGTGGAGCAACTTTAGTACTTTTAGATGGTAGTCCATTTTACCCAAATCATAACTATTTAATTGATCTAATAGATGAAGAAAATATTTCGATTTTTGGAGTAAGTGCTAAGTTCATAGGTGCATTATCAAAATTAGATGTTATACCTAAAGAAACACATCAATTAAGCTCCTTAAAAACCATTTTGTCTACAGGTTCTCCTCTAGCAGCAGAGCATTTTACTTATGTCTACTCTTCTTTTAAAAGTGATGTTCTGTTATCATCAATTTCTGGAGGAACAGATCTTATTGGTGCATTTGTTTCGGGCAACCCAACACTTCCCGTTTATGCAGGAGAATTACAATGTAAAGGGTTAGCCTTTGATCTTGATATTGTAGATGAAGAAGGTAACTCACTTCCAAAAGGAAAAGGAGAACTTATCTGCAGAAAAGCATTTCCATCTATGCCAATTGGTTTTTGGAACGATAGTAATAATGAACGCTATTTTAATGCCTACTATAAGCATTTTGATAATATTTGGGCACAAGGAGATTTTGCGGAAATAACACCTCAAAACGGTTTGATAATCCATGGCCGTTCCGATGCAGTATTAAATCCTGGAGGAGTAAGAATTGGAACAGCTGAAATTTACAGACAAGCCGTTAAAATAGATGAAGTACAAGAGTGTATCGCTATTGGACAAGTTTGGAAAGACGATTGCCGAGTTATTCTCTTTGTTATTCTAAAGGATAATATAAAATTAACTACAGATATAATTCATGATATAAAAAATATCATTAGAAAAAATGCTACACCTCGACATGTTCCAGCCAAAATTATTCAGGTAAAAGATATTCCTAAAACAAGAAGTGGTAAGATTGTCGAGTTAGCAGTTCGAAATGTAGTTCATGGAATTGAAGTAAAAAACACTGCGGCATTACAAAACCCAGAAGCACTCCACCTTTTTAAAAATATCAAAGAATTACAAACTGAGCAATAATTTAGCAGTACAAATACAGATAAGTTGAAACTAAAAAAGACTTCACATAGAATGTGAAGCCTTTTCAACTTATAGCTTAACTAATTAATTTTTTTAGGTCGTCTACACTAATTTTTATTACTAACTTTTTAAGTAACAATGTTACTAATGCAATACTACGACTTATTTTATATCTGTTGTGTTAAAAATATTTGAAACTATTTAACACATTGTTACTTGTCTTAATATCAGAATTTTAAAAAGGACTAAAACCCGAAACTATTCCAATCAATACTCAATCTATTAATAATGAAGACCCTTCCTCTGAAATAGTCAATTCAACAGATTTATATGATTTATTTGATTTCTCATCAATTTTTATTGCTACACTCATAATAAATATTGCAAATAATAATAAGAAAAATGATTTCATGGTTTTTAAATATGCTTTTTAATTATTGTCCTTCCTTTTACAGACTAAAGACAACTGAAATTGAAGTATGACAAAAAAATATAGTCTTTTTATCTTAAATAAATGTTATTCATTTTATCAATCAATTTTTAATAAAAAAAGAGATTGCCAATACGTAATCGACAATCTCTTTCTTATATCAGGTTTATATTATTTCTAATAACCTACATTCTGCTTAAAAGATGCATTCAAGTCTAATTCCTGCTGAGGAATAGGTAAGAAACCTCTCTTATTTTTATCAAAATTTACTAAATAACTTTCTACCGTTCCATAATCCCCGGTAATATTCTGTCCTTTACTATTAATGTATTTTAAATCAGAATCAGTAGGAAGAGTTAAAACATAGTTCTCTATATTCAATTCTTTAGCAGTATAATCAAGTCCTCTTCTCATAAGATCCCAATATCTATGTCCCTCAAAGGCTAATTCTAAACGTCTCTCTTTATAGATATTGTCTAGTGTTGCAGGCACTGATTGTAAACCTGCTCTTAACCTAACTTGATCAAGATATTGTTGTGATTTACCATTTCCTCCATCTAAGTTTAATTCTGCAGCCATCAATAATACATCTGCTAATCTAATGTAATGATAATTCTGATTATAATTTACCTCTGGAGAACCAGTTGAAGATTTGCGCCCTGCATGTGTAGTATATTTAAAACCAAACATTCCTGTATAATTATAATGCAACTCTAGGGTATTACCAATTTCTTCCTGATTATCAATTAAATCTTTGGCATATAAAATTGTTGAAGCCTTACGTGTATCATTTACAGAATATAAGTTTTCTAATTCTCTTGATGGAGCTCCAAATCCCCATCCTGATGCTAATAAATCATTCCCAAAATTTCTTGGTCCGGCCATAATACATTGGTAATTGCCTAATTTATTATGCGACCAATCGTAACCTCCAGTATTTGTAAAACAAATTTCAAAAAGTACTTCGGAGTTAAAATCACCTTTGCTATTAAATAAATCTGCATAATCTGCTACTAAAGTTGCTCCAGAATTTTGAATAACATCTTCTAGCATCGTAATCACCTCTGATTTTGAAAACTCTCCACCCCCTGCAATAGGCAAGGCTGATTTATTGTATACTCCAGTATAAAACATATATACTTTTGCTAATTCAGACATAGCAGCATATTTATTTAATCTGCCCGCGTCTTGCTCTGGTATTTCTACTGCCATTAAATCAATAGCCTCGATCATATCCTTTGCAACTTGAGCATACACTTCATCTGGTGAAGATTGCTGTACCGACTCCCAAGTATCTCCCGTAAGAGTTTCTAAAATTAAAGGAACATTTTCATAGTAACGAAGAAGCTCAAAATAATAATGTGCTCTTAGGAACATTGCTTCTCCTTTAAAATTATTTTTATCCTCTTTTTCATTCTCTTTAAAAACAATTTGATCATAACTACTTAAAAGAGTATTTGCCCTTTGGATACCAACATAGTTCTTATCCCACATTTTTGCACCTACATTACTTACTGCAGTTGCTTTAAAACGTGCCATATTTTGCCAATCAATCATATCAGTAGAGTTGGCTCCACCAGTATACATATCATCAGATAATATATCGGCAGTCATAGCTATTGGAATTGCTTGCCATTCAAAATTATCATTTCGAAGGATTTCATATATACCCACTAAAGCTTGTTTTGCTTCAACAGATGTCTTAAAAAACTCATCTTCACTTTGAGAATCTTTTGGCGTGATCTCTAAAAATTTTGAACATGATGTTCCAAAGAGACCAATAATTAAAGTCGCTAAAAATATATTTTGAAATTTCATTGAAGTATTTGATTAGAATGTAACGTTAAGACCAATTAAGTACGATGCTGCTGTGGGATAAGATCCCATATCAAATCCAGAATTCATCACATCATTAGTATTACCTGCTGCAGGGTCCATTCCAGAATAATTAGTAAATGTATAAAGGTTATTTCCTGATAAATAAATTCTACATCTAGACATACCTGCTTTTTTAGAAACAGATTGAGGTAAAGTATATCCTACTTGTACGTTCTGTAATCTTATATACGATGCATTTTCTATGTGCACCATATCATTCATCCAACTGTAATTATTATTGGTGTCATCGTGTGTAAATCTAGGCATTGTGTTAGACCCATTTTCTGGGGTCCAACTATCCATATATCTTGTTGTATAGTTTTGACTTTCAATCAAATCTACTCTTGTTGTTGCATTTATTCTTTCTGCACCTGCTTGACCTTGCCAGAACATTGAAAAATCGAATCCTTTATAATCAAATTTAATGGTTAAACCATAAGTCCAATCATGAACAGGAGACCCAATATCAGTTCTATCATTTTCATCAATTACACCATCACCATTGGTATCTGTGTAACGAATATCTCCGGCAACTGCATTCATTCCGTACATTTCGTTGTATTGTTGTGCTTCTGCTTCAGTTTGGAAAACTCCGTCTGTTTTGTAACCATAGAAATAAGGAAGTGAATGCCCTTCTTCCATCATCATATTTCCTGACATTCCATGCAAACCACCTCCATAAATTTTACCATCAGTATTATTTACTTCAGTTACTGTATTATCATTATAAGAAGCATTTGCAGTTACTGAGTACTTAAAAGGATTCTTATTATTCTGATAAGTTAAAGCTAATTCAACACCTTTGTTTTGCACTGTTCCCAAATTTGTAATTGGGTTATCTAAACCTGTATAACCCGGTACCGGTTTTGTGCCTAATAGATCCTGACGTTCTCTAGAATAAACATCCATTGTTGCTAATAGTGCATCATCAAAAAAGCCTGCGTCTACACCAAAGTTAAATTCTTGGGCTGCCTCCCATTTTAAATCTGGGTTCTCCATTCTTGTAAGACCATAACCTGGTACTGGAACTCCATCATACCCTAAAGGGTAAGAAGCTGTTTGACCAAAAGTTGACATATAACCAAATGGAGGGATATTTTCGTTACCAACTTTACCCCAAGAAGCTCTTAGTTTTAAGAAGTTTATAGTTTCATTATACTTCAAAAAGTCTTCATTTGTAACTACCCAACCTGCTTGCAAAGAAGGAAAGAATCCATATTGATAATTAGGACCAAAATTAGATGAACCATCATAACGGATAGTGGCACTGAATAAATACTTTTCATCATAATCATAACCTACTCTACCAAAATAAGATAGTAACCTATGGTCATACATTCCGCCATCTGACTTTTGATCAGCCTCAGAACCATTACCTACATAACCGTATTCCCAACCAGGTAATTGCATATTAGAAGCAGATCCATAAACATCTGTTCCAGAACTTTGACGCATTGTCATTCCGCCAAGAGCAGAAAATTTATGAACATCATTAAAAGTCTTGTCATAAGTTACAATGTTTTCCCATTGCCAAGTATCGTATTGACCTTGAGACTGGTTTACAGAACTTGTTGTAACCATATTTACAGGGTTATAATATGCCTCTGGCGAATAATTTCGATTGGCCCAAGAACCAGATTCAATACCAAAATCAGTTTTAAACCTTAATCCTTCTACATTCATTGGTTTATATTCTAAGAATACATTTCCAATAAATTTATTTGATAAATTTTCCTCATTTGTGGTTTCAATTTGAGCAAGAGGATTTACAATTTCTCTTAACGCCTGATCCGAAATACCATAATATTGTCCATTACTTCCTTTTACAGGTGAAGGAGACATCCCGTCATAAACTTCTATTTTTTGAGGATCTGTCTCATAAACTGGTGTTAACGGATCATGTAAAAGTCCATTTTGTAATACAGAACCAAATTGATCTTGCTCATGAATACCACTTTTCTCTTCACGAACATAAGTTACATTTACACCTGCATTTAAAGTATTCGATATTTTATGCGTTGAATTTAACCTGAAAGTATATCTATCAAATTGTGATTTTTCGGGTGCCACAATACCTTCTTGCCCAAAGTAACTCATACTTGCTAAATATGTAGAATTTTCAGATCCTCCTGAAGAAGATATACTATGACTTTGGATTGGAGCTGTTTCAAACATTTCATTCTGCCAATTCGTATCCACTGAAGGGTTTGCAATATCACTTTCAGAATAAATTGGCGACCTTCCTGCATTTACTGCTCCTTGGTTATGTAACGACATGTATTGAGATGCATTTAATACATCTGATGTATTTGAAGCATGCTGAATACCATAATAGCCATCATAAGTAATTGTTGACTCTCCAGATTTACCTTTTTTAGTGGTAATCATAATTACACCATTTGCTCCACGAGAACCATAAATTGCAGAAGATGCAGCATCTTTAAGCACCTCCATTGATGCAATATCATTTGGGTTAAGAAAATCAATATTATCCATTTGCATTCCATCAACCACAAATAAAGGAGAGTTACTCCCATTAGATCCCGTACCACGAACTCTAATATCTACACCTGCTCCAGGTTGGCCAGAAACACTATTTACCATAACACCCGGGGTTCGTCCTTGTAAGGCTTGGGCTGCACTACTTACAGGAGTTTCTGTAATTTCATCTGCTTTTACTCCAGCAATAGCTCCTGTAACAACGCTTTTCTTTTGAACTCCATAACCTACAACTACAACTTCTTCAAGTTGCTCAACATCTTCTATCAAAGATACATTTACATTACTAATAGAAGTTACATCTATCTCTTGAGGTAAATAACCAATAAAAGAAAAAGTTAAAAATTGAGGTCCATCACCTACTTCAATAGAAAATTCTCCATCAAAGTTTGTTATAGTTCCAATAGTTGTGCCTTTAATGGCAACATTTACACCGGGAAGTGACATACTTCCATTTTGATCAATAACTTTTCCTGATATTTTCCGCCCTTGGGCTTGAATATTTAAAGAGACAGTAAAGATTATTAAAATTGATAATAATAGATTTTTAAAAAACCGTAAAGATTTCATTCCATATTAGGTTTAGAAGTTGATAGTATATTAAAACAATCTATATATAAGTTTGCTGCAAAATAAAGACGTCTACTACAGATTGTGATACAATGTTACATTTATTAAGTGTAAAAAAACAACTTCCATATTTTGAGGCATTTTTTATGTTATCACTTAACAATAACAATGTAACCTATTGGTTTCTAATACTAAGAATAAAAATTATAACACTGAATACACGATTATAATCATTAAACAAAAACTATTATTTAACAACGTTTAGAATAGATTCGAAAGATTTTAATAGATATTAATTTATACATTCCTTAAAAACATAATGCACAAAAAAAAGAAGCAAATACCAATGGTATTCACTTCTTTACTATTTGTCTAATTATTTATATCAAGTTTAATCGCTTTAATAACCCGTATTTTGTTTAAAACCGGCATTTAAATCAAGTTCTCTTTGTGGAATGGGAAGAAACCCTCTTTTCCCAATATCAAAGTTTACTTCAAAGTCTATAGGGTTTCCAACATCGCCCGTTAGATTTTGTCCATTTTTCATGTATTCATCACCTTCGTTTGTTGGTTGAGTTAAAATATACCCATTAACATCAAGTTCTTGTTTTGCATAAGAAAGTCCTCTTCTCAATACATCAAAATAACGATGTCCCTCCATTGCTAATTCAAGTCTCCTTTCCATAAAAATATCATCTAAAGAAACTCCAGACACAGGAGTTAATCCTGCCCTAGTTCTCACTCTATTTACATAATCATCTGCTTTACCTTGGTTACCTGTAGATAAATGAAGTTCTGCAGCCATTAAATAAACATCTGCTAAACGTATATAATGGTAATTTTGGTCGTAATTTAATTCTGGTGTTCCTGCATCTGTTCTACGGTAAGCATGTGTAGTATATTTGTAAGTAAACATGCCCGTATAAGTATAATGCCATTCTAGATTAGGAGAAAAAGGATCATCTCCCTCATAATCTTCTTGCTCTTTATCTACTAGTTCCTTTGCATAAATAATTGTTGATGCTTTTCGAAGGTCTCCTTCAACAAATAAACTTTCAAGTTCTCTAGTAGGCGATCCAAAACCCCAACCTTGTGCTAAAGTTGTAGAATTATGGCCTCTTGGCCCTGCCATTGTACATTGGTAGTTACCTAGTTTATTATGCGACCAATCACCAGTTCCTGTATTGGCGAAACAGATTTCAAAAAGTACTTCTTGATTAAAATTACCATTCTGGTTAAATAAGTCCTCATATTTAGCAGATAATGTTTTTCCAGATTTTGTAATAATCTCTTCTAACATATTTACAGCATCTTGTTGTGTAAATGCATTACTATCTTCTACAGGCATTTCAGATTTTTGATATACACCCGTATAAAACATAAACATTTTAACCAATTCTGCTTTTGCTGCCCATTTAGTCAATCTACCTAAATCATTTTCGGGGTGTTGATCAGACATTAATGGTATAGCATCAATCATTTGTTTGGCTGCGTAAGCATACGCCTCATCTGGGTTAGACTGTTCTACAGCTTCCCAATCACTACCATTTAAAGTAGTTCTAACAACTGGAACATTTTCAAAATAGCGTAATACTTCAAAGTAGTAGTGTCCTCTAAGAAATAACGCTTCTCCTTCAATATTGCTTTTCAATTCAGCTTCACTAGCCTTAAAATCTATTTGATCATAACTTGTTAAAAGTGTAGTAGCTCTTTGAATACCAACATAACATTTTTTCCAAGTTTTAGCACCTTGGTCTCCAATTGCTCTGGCATCAAACCTTGCCATTTGTTGCCAACCTAGCATATCTGTGGCATTAGAGCCGCCTGTATACACATCATCAGACATTACATCTGCAGTAAGTGCCATTGGCATAGCTTGCCAATCTAAATTATCATTTCTTAGTAACTCATATGTACCAATCAAAGCTTGTCTTGCCTCTGTAGAAGTTCTAAAAAATGAATCTTGATCTTGTGAATCTTTTGGATCGATATCCAAGAATTTATTACATGATGATGCAGTAACCAATAGCATCAAAATGGTTGATATATATATATTAAATTTTCTCATTATGAAGTTCGATTAGAATGTTACGTTAAGACCTACTAAGAATGAGCGAGCCTGAGGATATGAACCCATATCAAAACCAGAACCCATTGCTCCACCATGTCCCATTTCTGGATCTAAACCTGAATAATCCGTGAATGTCAATAAATTATTACCAGATACGTATACTCTTAGGCGTTGCATTCCTGCTTTCTCTGAGATTACTTTTGGCAAAGTGTAACCAATTTGAACATTCTTTAGTCTTAAATAAGAAGCATCTTCGATGTGTACCATGTCATTCATCCACAAATAATTATTATTTGTATCGTCATGCGTAAAACGAGGCATTGTATTCGATCCATTTTCTGGAGTCCAACTATCTAAATAACGTGTATTATAATTTTGCTCAGATAATAAATCCTGACGCGTTGAAGCATTCATCATTTTACCACCTGCTTGACCTTGCCAGAACATAGAGAAATCGAACCCTTTATATTCCGCTCTCAATGTTAAACCGTATGACCAACTATGCACAGGTGAACCAATGTCTGTTCTGTCATTTTCATCAATGACACCGTCACCATTTGTATCCATATATCGAATATCTCCTGGTTTTGCATTCATACCATACATTTCATTGTACTTTTGTGCGTCGGCCTCCGTTTGTAAAATTCCATCCGTTTTAAACCCATAGAAAAAGGGTAAAGAGTGCCCTGTAGCCATAGCCATATTACCTACAGTATTATGTAAACCGTCTCCAAAAATAAATCCATCAGAGTTATTTACAGCAGTCACTTTATTATCATTATATGCTACATTACCAGTAACTGAATATTTAAATTCTCCTTCGTTATTCTGATACGTCAATGCCAATTCAATACCTTGGTTTCTTACTGTTCCCAAGTTTGTAATTGGGTCTTCTTGACCTGTATAATCTGGTACTGGCTTGTTACCTAATAAATCTTGTCTTTCTCTTGAGTAAATATCAACATTGGCCTGTAGCATATCATTAAAGAAACCTACATCTATACCCACATTAAATTCTGCAGCTGCCTCCCAACGTAAATCTGGATTAGCCATTCTTGTTAAACCATACCCAGGTTGTGGAACACCATTAGGCCCTAATGGGTAAGAAGGTGTACTACCAAATGCTGAAAGATATCCGAAAGGTGGAATATTCTCGTTACCAACTTTACCCCAAGAACCTCTTACTTTTAAGAAATTAACGGTCTCATTATATTTCAAGAAATCTTCGTTAGATAATACCCATCCTGCTTGTATAGAAGGGAAAAATCCAAATTGATGATTAGGTCCAAAGTTTGATGAACCATCATAACGCATTGTTGCACTAAAAAGGTATTTTTCTTTGTAATCATACCCCACTCTACCAAAGAAAGACATTAACCTATGGTCGTAAAAGCCACCATTTGATTTTTGTGAATTATCATCAGATCCATTACCAACATAACCATAATCCCAACCTGGTAACTGTAGTTGATTTCTAGATCCCCATAAATCTGTACCTGTACTCTGGCGCATCGTCATACCGCCCAATACATTAAATTTATGATCGTCATTAATTTTAAATTCATACATCGCAGTGTTTTCCCATTGCCAAGTACTGTACTCTCCCATGCTCTGATTTACAGAACTTGCTGCATTTTGATTAACAGAGTTATAATACACTTCTGGAGAATATCCTCTATTTGCCCATGAACCTATATCAATACCAAAATCCGTTTTTACTGTTAAACCTTTTAATCGAACTGGTTTAACCTCAACAAATGCATTACCTATAAACTTATTTGTAATGTTATCTTCATATGTATTATGGATTTTTGCAACAGGGTTTACAATTTCTCTTAGCTGGCGATCAGAAATACCGTAATAAGAGCCTTGATTTCCAGTAATTGGATTTACATGGTTAGGGTTATATGCTGGCTTTACAGGGTAAGCATCATATTCATTATCTCTAGTATAATCATACACAGGAGTTAATGGATCATGTAATAATGCATTCTGAATTGATCCACCAAATTGTTGATTTTCTTCAATTCCACTTCTCTCTTCTCTCACAAAAGTAGCATTTACCCCTACTTTTACTGATTCTGATACTTTATGAGAAGTGTTTAAACGGAAGGTATATCTTTCAAATTGTGATTTCTCTGGGGCAATAATTCCATCTTGACCAAAATAACCAAAACTTGCTAAATAATTTGAACTTTCTGTACCTCCAGAAGATGAAATACTATGACTCTGAATTGGTGCAGTTTGGAATATTTCGTTCTGCCAATTTGTATCGTTTGCAGGATTGGCAATTTGCCCATCAGAGTAAATTGGTTGACCTCCTGCGTTAACTGCACCTTGATTATGTAAAGTCATATATTGTTGTGCATTTAGTAAAGGCGATTCTCTCCAAGCATTTTGCACTCCATAATAACCATCATAAGTAACGGTTGACTTACCTGACTTTCCTTTTTTAGTTGTAATCATTACAACACCGTTTGCTCCTCTAGAACCATAAATAGCAGAAGAAGCTGCATCCTTCAACACTTCCATAGACTCAATATCATTCGGATTTAAGAAATTAATATCGTCCATTTGCATTCCATCTACTACAAATAAAGGCGTATTATGTCCGTTAGAACCCGTACCACGAATTCGGATATCGACTCCAGCTCCAGGTTGCCCAGAAACATTTGTTACTAAAACACCTGGTGTTCTACCTTGTAAAGACTGTGCTGCATTACCAACAGGTGTTTCTGTAATTTCTTCAGATTTAACTGAAGCAATAGCACCTGTTACAACACTTTTCTTTTGTACTCCATATCCCACAACAACTACTTCTTCTAATTGTTCTACATCTTCATCTAGAGAAATATTAAATGTTGTTTTTGTCCCTATCGTTTCAATTTTCTGAACATACCCAATGAATGAAAAAATTAAATTCTTATCATTAGGTCCGACTTGTAAAGAAAATTTACCATCAAAATCTGTAATCGTACCTGTCGAAGTCCCTTCTATAGATACGTTAACCCCAGGTAGAGGCATTCCTTCAGAAATATCTGACACACTTCCAGATATTGTTTTCTCCTGTGCTGATACATTATTAGTACATAAAAGTGTACCCATAAAAAGTATAGACGTGACCAGGAACTGTATTAGTTGTATTGGTTTAGTACGCATAAAATTGGTTTAAAAAATTTCTGAATAGGCTAAGTAATCAATCTGCAGATATAAATTAGGTTTAGCTTTTTTGATTTTTAGTTCATGCAATTTTAAGTACTATAAGTGTAAAATCACAACTTCACCAATAACTGTTAATTCTGACATTATCAATCAAAAAAAACGACATATAACAATGAATTTCAATTAAATACACAAACAGTGTACTTTGTTGCATTTCAACACATTTCATTTAAAAAAAATAGATATTTAACAGGTATTACAATAAATAATGTTTGTTTTAAACTATTTTAATTACACAAATATTAATAATCTCCTGCAATCTTAATTATTTTCACCTCTCTACCTTGTATAAAATGTAAAATCAAAAACTTATTCTGTTGCGATAAGTTGATTTCTTGTTCGCCCTGTACTTTACTTCTACTATATATTAATTCTCCTTGCAAAGAGAATACATTAATTCCATAGTTTTGATTATTATTTACATCAACAATAAAAGTTGAAAGTTGATTTGATTTCAATTTTACTATTGTTTGTAAATCAAAAGTTGAGGTAGTATAAACCAATGGTCCAAAAAATTCATATTTACCATCTAAATCAACTTGCTTTAACCTGTAATAAACTTTTCCATGTCTTATTTTTGAGTCTATAAACTGATAATCTATCAATACAGCACTATTACCCGCCGATTTTACCTCCCCAATCTTAGAAAAGTGTCTCATATCAGTACTTACTTCAATTTCAAACTTTGAAGAATTTTGTTCAGAGGCTGTTTGCCATTCTAAAATAATTAAATCGTTTTCAACTTTACTCGTAAAAGAAATTAACTCAACTGGTAACTCTATATCATCTGGTTCTGTAATGTTACAATTTGTAAAATTATGAACAAGTCCCTCATCAAATGCTGAAGTTTGCGCCCCGTTGTCATGGTCAACACCATTTGTTACACTGTATGTGAAGAAAAATCGAGAATCATTATCTAATTCTGTTCCTACAGTTAATGACCAAGAATCATCACCATTATCTATCATGTTATAACCAATGTAATCTCCTAAATCAAAACAATCATTCTCATCAGATTGGCATTTATAAAATGTAACATACTTATTACCTCCAATATTTGTCTCTGCGACTCCATCTTTTAAAGCATAAAAAACTAAAGTAGTTGTTCCGATATTTAATTCTCTTGAATAAGAGTAATCCAAATCTAAGGGATTATCAGGATCAGTAAAACCATAACCATCACATTCTACAACTTGAGCAAAGACAAATTGCATTTGAAATAAAAGTAATGTCGATAGAATAATAATAAATGATTTCATAGTACGCTTAGAGGTTTGTTATTATTACAAATGACTCACTTTAAGTTGTTAAAGTCCATTTCAGAACCTCTACATTACCTCACAACACCCTATATTTTTATTCAACACTAACTCTACATACATACGACATTATCTATATAAAAGCTTAAAACTAACTTCCTGATGTCAGTTTTTTTGATAAAGTAAAAGATAGTCGAATACACAGTTTTAAAATAAAATTCATCCTTATTAACAATTGAAAAAGATACTTTAACGCGCTAAACTATAATCTAAAATTTCATTAATCGATATTCGTTTTAAGCTTAACACTAATTTTATTGACATCTTTTATTACTTAGAAATGGAAAATAATACTACAAAAACCAGTGATTTTGAGATTAAATATGAGAATGGAAAAGTGGTTATTTACCAAAATAATCAATACGTTAAAACATTCCACAGTAAACTAATGGCCTTAGGTTTTATAAACAGAAATGGTTTTAAATTTTAAATGCAAAAGGTAGAATATTGATAAAAATATTCTACCTTTTTTATTATTCTTCACTATCAGAATCTTTGTTTAAATATAACGTTTGCGTTGGGAATGCAAACTCAACACCAAGATCTTCTGAGAGTTTTATGACAGCCAACATTACTTCTTCTCTAGATTTTAATTCTACATCTCTTGTATTTGTCTTGAAAAACATGTAGAAATAAATATCAAGTGAACTTGCTGCAAATTCATATAAATGAACGTGATAATTATCTTCTCTTGTAAGGGGATGATTTTTGACAATTTCTCTGATACCATCAACAAATTTTTCAATCTTTTCTCGAGGTGTATTGTATGTTATTGAGATAGTAGTCATGTATCTTCTAAAATTTCTTTTCCCTTTATTATTTACCTTATTATCAGAAACCATACTATTAGGAATTACTACTACAGAATCCTCAAAAGTTCGAATTTTTGTAGTTCTAAACCCTATTTCTTCTACAATACCATCTAAATTATCTACAGAAATGTAATCCCCTACTTTAAAAGGTTGGTCTGTAAATAACATTATAGAACCAATGAAATTCTTAACTGTATCTTGTGCCGCAAATGCTATAACTAAGCCACCTACTGAAATACCTGCAACAAGATTTTTAACATTATAACCCAATAATTTTAATGCTATTCCAACCCCTAGAATTAAAGCAACAATTCTTAAAGAAGATTTTAATATTGGCGATAACTGTTCATTGTAATTGAAGCTTGTAGACTTTCTCTTAAAATTAAGTTGATAAACAAATAAATCTGGTGTACGATACAATAAAACCATCAATGATAAAGCAAAAACTAATTTACTTGCCATTGATAAAAAATAAGACAATGAATTATTTAATAGTAGTAACGGAATAAGCCAATAATAAGCAGCGGAAAGAATTGTGAGCATTAAAGGTGTCTCATAAGCATTGATCACTTTCCATAGAAAATACTCTTCGTGTTTACCTGAAAGAATTTTTTTTAGAATAACAGATAGCAATAACTTCGTCATCCAATAAGCCAAAATTAATAATAATCCAACTATTATTAATGCAATAACTTGCCATAGACGAATACCCATGAACATCTGGTTACCAACTTTAATTTTTGTAATAAATTTTACAAATTTTCGTGAATAACTTGGGTATGTTTTATTAAAAATTATTGATATCTGTCCAGTTGAAAATCTAGAATAATGCCAATTTCCAGATGGGGATCTTACAAGATAAATATCTTGTAAATCATCAGAAATAGTAAATCGATTAGTATTTGTTTTTTTATCTTTATAATCCTTTTGAAGAGAAAGATCTACATTATAAGGGTAGATACCTTTTGCTCTATAAATTAATTTTAATTCTGTAGCAAGTTCCTTTCGTCGGTCTAAACTCCATATAGTAGGATTGAATGCTTCAGCTGCCACATCTGGATAAAAATCTCTTACATCTAAAAAATTTAAATGTGTGTGGAATGCATGGTATGGAGAGCTCAGAGAGTATTCTACTCCTTCTTTTGTATGAAAGGTATAGAAATCATGATCATTAGGAAAACTCTCTAAAATATTTTCTTTTTCTTCCTGTTGGCTAAAACTTACTAAAGATGAGAATATTAAGACTAATAATACGATAATATTTTTCATAAATAACAATGAAATGATAATAGGAGCTTAGACAAAAACATACCTCTCCTTGATAACACGTAAAACAAATCGACCTTCCGATTAGTTTTATTTCATTCGTTTTTTACTTTATAAACTATTCAGTTTCCTATTTTCTCTAATTTTGTTGCTATTTTATACTTTTTCAATCGATAATTCTGAATCATTAAATGTTACTTTAAAATTTATTTCATTAGAAGAAATCCAAGTAATAAAATCAGAATATTGTATAGTATCATCTACTGGAAACCATTTTTTCTTTTGTGGATCAACACAAATAAACAAACCATGCTCATCTCCTACTGCTAAAAATTTTTGAAAAGTACCATCATAAATAGTAATGTCCAATTTATTGAGTGTTTTGTATGTTTCTTCCAAATTTATAGTTGCTATACCTATCTCTGAAATAGACAAACATTGAGATAAATCAAAAGGTACTTTGATAGTATTTTTTAAATTCCGTCTACTTATAAACTCTACGATGTTTTCATCAGCATCATAAAAATAGATGGCTTTAGCATTCCAATTCTCAAAATTTTGAATATGCTGATTTTCATAGGTCAGTAATTCAACTTTATCTTTCAAAAAATCTACGGTTTCTTTTTCTCCAAATGCAGGAATATTAATTGCAAAATGATAAGGAGTTGACTTTACTGTAGCTCTAAATTCAAGAAGAGAATTTCCAATCTTAAAATTAAAATAATCATCCTTAATTTCTGAAATTGTAAAGCCTAAAATATCTTCATAAAATGTTTTCTGCTTCGTTAAATTTGAAGTGTATACTACTACTTTTATAAAATTCATTTCCTATAGTTTATTGTTAAAGTTAAAAGCTAAATAGTTTACATTTTTCTTTATAAAAGTTAAATACTGAAAGAATGTAGTATTCATAATCTTTACACAAAAGTATACATACTACACTTAAATAAAAATGAATCAATAAAACTAGCTTATTTATTACAACATCGACTCATTTTCATTACGACATTATTACGTATTCAAGAATTAAATCTATCATTTTAATACTGCTAGAGGGGTAAATGATGTATTATTGCAATACACAAAATGAAATGAATAAACCAGAACATATATTCAATACCAACATGTTGAAACGAACTTTTTTTGGATTTCTAATAATTGGAACTATTGTTTTAATTGCAGGAAAACCATCTGATGACCATGGCACTGATGAACGTGTAGAAGCTTTATTAAAGCAAATGACTTTAGCTGAGAAAATTGGTCAAATGACACAGGTTACATTAGAAGTAATTTCTAAAGGTGAATCTCCATTTAATATGGATAAACCTTGGGAGTTAGACATGGAGAAAATTCATGAAGTTATTGTAAATTATCATGTTGGATCAATCTTAAATACTGGTGGAGTTGTACGTACACCTGAAGAGTGGAATAAAGTGATTACAACTATACAAAATGTAGCTACTAAAGACACCAGACTTAATATACCAGTAATATATGGAATAGATGCAATACATGGCATGTATGGAGCGGGAGCTACTTTATACCCACATGAGGTTGGATTAGCAGCTACATGGAATCCAACTATTGCATATGATGTTGCCAAACTATCTGCATATGAAACAAAAGCAGCTTCAATACCTTGGGTATTTAGCCCCACTTTAGACTTAGGGATAGACCCTAGATGGCCTAGGCAATATGAAGGCTTTGGAGAAGACCCTTATTTATCTAGTGTTTTAGGTGTTGCATCTGTAAAAGGATTTGAAGGAGAGAACATTGGCGATAAGAATAATGTTGCCTCTTGCTTAAAACATTACGTAGGTTATGGTAACCCAAAAAGTGGTAAAGATAGAACACCAGCTTGGATTCCTGAACCATTTTTAAGAGAGTATTTTTTACCTCCTTTCCAAAAAGCTATTGAAGCTGGTGCAAGGTCTATTATGGTGAACTCTGGCGAAATTAATGGTATGCCTGTTCATGCTAGTAATAAATTTTTGAAAGAAATATTAAGAGATGAACTTGGCTTTAAAGGTGTTGTAGTTACAGATTGGTTTGACATCAATAACCTAGTAGAAAGACATCATGTTGCTGCAAATAAAAAAGCTGCTATAAAAATGGCTATTGATGCAGGTGTAGACATGTCTATGGTCCCTTATGATATTGAATTTTGTAAATTATTACTTGAATTAGTTAAAGAAGGAAAAATTTCTGAAGCAAGAATTGACCAATCTGTAAGAAGAATTTTACAACTTAAATTAGACCTTGATTTATTTGAGAACCCAACTTATAATTACAAAGAATATCCAGAATATGGAGGATTCAAACATCATCAAATTGCGCGTAATGCCGCACTAGAATCAATTACTTTATTGAAAAATAAAAACGATATTTTACCTCTACAAAAAGATGCTAAAATACTAGTTACAGGTCCTAATGCTAATTCAAATAGAACATTAAATGGTGGTTGGTCATATACTTGGCAAGGTGAAGAGACTGATATTCATGCTAAAGATCATAATACCATTTACGAAGCGTTAATAAGCTATTCATCACCAGAAAACATAACTTTTGTTCAAGGCGTGGAATACCCAAAAGAAGAAGCTGATTATAAAATTGACCGAATTGTAGATATTGACAAAGCCGTTGTTCAAGCTCAAAATGTTGATTATATCTTGCTGTGCTTAGGTGAAAACACCTATACAGAAAAGCCTGGTGACTTAGATGAATTAACACTATCTAAAAATCAAATCACTTTAGCTAACAAAATGATTGAAACGGGCAAACCTGTTATTCTTATTTTAAATGAAGGCAGACCAAGAATATTTAATGCTATTGAACAAGATATGACTGCTGTTGTACAAACTTATTTACCAGGTAACGAAGGAGGAAATGCACTTGCAGAAATTCTTTATGGCGATGTTAATCCATCTGGAAAATTACCTTACACCTACCCTCGTTATACGAATGATCTAGTGCCTTATTATCATAAATTCTCTGCTTCTACAGCACATAATGATGGTAATATCAATAACAACCATGAAATAAATTCTCAATATGAATTTGGTTTCGGATTAAGTTACACAACTTTTGAATATTCTGAATATCAAATATCTAAAAATAATTACTCTCCTGATGAGTCTATAGAAGTAAGTATAAAAGTAACTAATACAGGTGATAGAAAAGGTAAAGAAGTTGTTCAATTATACACTACAGATTTAGTTGCTTCTTTGTCTCCTTCAGTAAAACGGTTGAGAAGATTTAAAAAAGTTGAATTAAAAGCGGGTGAATCAAAAACCGTTCAATTTTCACTTCCAATTAAAGAATTATCGTTCATTGGTCATAATAACAAACCGTTATTAGAAGCTGGTGATTTCAAAATAAATTGCGGCGGATTTACTAAAGATTTTGTCTTATCTGATTCACAAAAATTATAACTACATCTCTAAACATAACTATTTATTAAACTATTAATGATGAATAACAAAGCAAATACTAATAGCATTTCGATTTTCGAAAAAATTGGCTATTCATTAGGTGATGGCGCAGCCAATATTGCTTGGCGTGGCGTAGCTACTTTCTTATTTATTTTTTATACCGATGTTTTTGGTATTGCACCTGCAGCTGTTGGTGTACTTATGTTAGTTGCACGTTCAAGTGATGGTGTAAGTGACGTATTTATGGGTATTGTTGGTGATAGAACAAATTCAAAATATGGAAAATTTAGACCATGGATATTATGGACTGCAATTCCATTAGGTGTAATTCTTTCATTATTATTTACTGCTCCAGATTTATCTGATACAGGAAAACTTATTTATGCATATACCACATATATTCTTTTCACACTAATCTACACTGCCAATAACATTCCATACGGCGCCTTAATGGCCGTTATGACTGGAAATGATAAAGAAAGAACATCAATTGGCTCTTTTAGAATGGTTGGTGCTTTTGCAGGTGGAATGCTTGTCCAAGGGGCTTTACTATATTTAGTTGCAATGTTTGGTAATGTAAATCCAGATATAAAAATAACACCTGCAGGGGTAGATACATATGTTGTTGCGGTTACTTCTCCCAATGATGTTGAAAATGCAAATATCAAAACACAAAATGGAATTGCTACTTTTAAATGGACAGATGATTTAACAGCTTTAGATGATGTACCTGCTACATCTAAAAGTTTTAAAATGAATGCTGGTGAGAAATATAGCTTTATAGTTGAAGGAGAAGACAACCTAAATGCAGAAAGTATTTCTCTAATTAACCAAAAGAAAGGGTACAGTTATTCTATGTATTTAATGTCTGCCTTCCTGACATTATTCATGGTCATTACTTTTTATAGCACTAAAGAACGTGTTAAACCTCCAAAAGCTCAAAAAAGTAATTTAAAGAAAGATATCAGAGATTTGATTCGAAACAAACCTTGGTTAGTTCTTTTAGGTATTGGTTTACTTTTTAATGTCTACAATTCTATTAAGCAAGGCATTGTAGTTATATATTTCACCCACTACATTCAAGATCAGCTACTTGCCGCTTCTTATATGGTTGGGTTAACGCTAGCATCTATTGCAGGTGCTATGATTACAGCAACTTTAAGTAAAAAGTTTGGAAAGAAACGGTTGTTTATTTATTCTTTAATTTTTTCTGGTGGAGTAAACTCATTACTCTACTTCTGTAGCGAAGTTGATATTGCAAGTATTTTTGTACTCGGAATTATTTCCGAATTTTCTGCTGCAATTTTCCCTACCCTATTCTTTGTAATGTTAGGTGATGCAGCAGATTACTCAGAATACAAAAATGGAAGAAGAGCAACAGGGCTTATTTATTCAGCAGGTTCTTTTGCAACAAAATTTGGTGGAGGTATAGCAGGTGCAATTATAGGTTTTGTATTAACTGCCTATAACTATAATGGCTTAGATCTGGAATCTGTAAGAGAAGCTGTTCCAGGTATTATAATGTTAATGAGTTGGATTCCTGCAGTAATTGCTGTTATAACAGCTGTTTTAATGTTGATTTATCCTTTAGGAGATGAAAAACTTTCAGAGATTTCTCAAGAATTAAATAGAAGAAGGTTACAAGAAAACAGTAATAATCAAGAAGTTTTAGAAAAAGAGATGATTCAACTCTAAAACTCTAATTATCAAAAATATTAAATAAGAATACAAAATTATAAAACTATGAAATACGGATTTTTCGATGATAGCAACAAAGAATATGTTATCACAAACCCAGCTACTCCATTCCCTTGGATTAATTATTTAGGTAATGAAGACTTTTTCTCATTGGTTTCTAACACGGCAGGAGGATATTCTTTTTACAAAGATGCTAAATTTCGTCGTCTAAATAGATACAGATATAATAATGTCCCTATGGACAATGGCGGTCGTTATTTTTATATTAAAGATGGAGATACTATGTGGTCTCCAGGCTGGAAACCTGTAAAAACAGAACTTGATAGTTATGAATGTCGTCATGGTTTAAGTTATACTAAAATTAAAGGCGAAAAAAATGGTTTAGAAGCAGAGGTAACAATGTTTGTACCTCTTGGAAATTGGGCAGAAATTCAGAAAATGACGCTGACCAACACTTCTTCTGAACCAAAAACATTTAAGCTATTCTCTTATAACGAATGGTGTTTATGGAATGCTGAAGACGACCAAAACAATTTACAACGTAACTTAAACACTGGTGAAGTTGAAATTGATGGTGCTACATTGTACCATAAAACAGAATATAAAGAACGCCGTAACCATTATGCATTTTATCACTTGAATAGTGAAATTGATGGTTTTGATACTGATAGAGAATCATTTATTGGTTTATACAATGAGTTTTCTAACCCTCAAGCAGTTTTAGATGGTGCTCCTCGTAATTCAGAAGCTCATGGTTGGTCTCCAATCGCTTCTCATTACAAAGAAATTACACTTGCTCCTGGTCAATCAGAAGATTTAATCTTTATTCTAGGTTATGTTGAAAATGCCGAGGATGATAAGTGGGAAAGTAAAGGTGTTATTAATAAAACAAAAGCAAAAGCACTTATCAATAAGTTTGATACTGTTGAGAAAGTTGATGCTGCTCTTGCTGAATTAGCAAGTTATTGGGAAAATTTATTATCTGTGATTAACATTGAGCACGAAGATGATAAATTGAATAGAATGGTTAATATTTGGAACCAGTACCAATGTATGGTAACCTTTAATATGTCTCGCTCTGCTTCTTTCTTTGAAGTAGGCATTGGCAGAGGAATGGGTTTCAGAGATTCAAATCAAGATTTAATTGGTTTTGTACACCAAATTCCAGAAAGAGCAAGAGAAAGAATTATTGATATTGCATCAACACAATTCCCTGATGGTGGTTGTTATCATCAATATCAACCTCTAACAAAAAGAGGAAATGATGCTATTGGTGGTGGTTTTAATGACGACCCAATGTGGTTAATTTTAGGAACTGTTAGTTACATTAAAGAAAGTGGAGATTTCTCTATTTTAGATGAGATGGTTCCTTTTGATAACAACCCTGCTTTAGCTAAAACGTTATTTGATCATTTAACAATTTCATTTAATCACGTAATCAATAATTTAGGCCCTAATGGACTACCTTTAATTGGGCGTGCAGATTGGAATGATTGTTTAAACCTAAATTGTTTCTCAAACGATCCTAACGAATCTTTCCAAACTACAGAAAACAATACTACAGGCTCTAAAGCTGAATCTTTAATGATTGCAGGCCTGTTTGTAGTTTACGGTAAAGATTACATTGAATTGTGTAAAGAACTAGGTAAAACAGAAGAAGCAAAACGTGCAACTGCTTATGTTGATACCATGATTGAAGCTGTGAAAGAAAAAGGATGGGATGGAGAATGGTACCTACGTGCTTATGATTATTATGGTAAGAAAGTTGGTTCTAATGAAAATGAAGAAGCAAAAATCTTTATAGAATCTCAAGGATGGTGTTCTATGGCTGAAATTGGCATTGAAGAAGGAATGGTTGAAAAATCGTTGAACAGTGTGAAAGAAAGGTTAGATACTCCATATGGTATTGTTTTAAACAATCCTGCCTTTACTGAATATAAAATTGAATACGGTGAAATCTCTACATACCCTGCTGGCTATAAAGAAAATGCAGGTATTTTCTGTCATAATAATCCATGGATTATGATTGGCGAAACTAAACTTGGCAGAGGCAACGAAGCGTGGCAATATTATAAGCAAATATCTCCTGCTTATTTAGAAGAAGTACAAGATCTTCATAAAGTTGAACCTTATGTATATTGCCAAATGATTGCAGGTAAAGATGCCTATAAACCTGGTGAGGGTAAAAATTCTTGGTTATCAGGTACTGCAGCATGGAATTTCTATGCAGTTGTACAATATATTTTAGGTATTAATCCAGATTACAATGGTTTAATGATTGACCCATGTATTCCAAATGAATGGAAGGGTTACAAAGTAGATCGAAAATTTAGAGGAGCTACCTATAACATCGAAATCAAGAACCCAAACGGTGTTTCTAAAGGTGTTGCAGCTATTATTGTAAATGGAGAAGAAATAGAAGGAAATATTATTCCTGTTTTACCAGCAGGTAATCATAGTGTTGAAGTAATTATGGGTGAGCCTAAAATTGCAAGTAACAAAGAAATTGAAGAGTTATCAGTTAACTAAACTATCAACTTCTAACTAAAAAGAAAGGTGCTAAGTTATTTAGCACCTTTTCTTTTTCAATTAATCTTGTCTTTTATACTCTTCTAATTCTTTGGTAGGCACTAAAGCAGTTCCATTTTCCCAGAAATTAGCATCATTAGATACCTTTTTTATAATCTTCATTTTTCGTGGTTCAGAAAAAGAGTCAAACTCACTTTGAGAAATGCTTGATCTATTTAGAATTAAAGCTTCTTGAATGGTTGATGATGACATCTTAATATTTGCTGTCATTTTTATTTCATTCAGTTTCTTATCCATCATAAAACGCTTTTTCTTTTTTACTATTGAAAAATTCCGTTCTACAGAAAACTCCAAATCTTCTTCTTTATAGATATATTTTAGGTAATATTTATCGTTTGCATCTTTTTCAAACATTACCCTCCCTTTCTTAAAATTCTCTGTATAACCTATACCAAATAAATGAATATTAGTACCTCTTTTCCCTTCTGCATATTCGAAATCTAATTGTAAAATAGCATAAGTATCTACAGAAACATACATTGTTCCCTGAAATAGGCCTCCACTTTTTGGTGTAAAACTAATTTTATAAACAACTTCATCTTGTAACATATTCGCACCCTCCATCTCGTATTTATATTTGCCAGGTTTAGTTACAAATTCCCAGTTATCTCCTTCTACACTAGCATATTCCTTATTTATTTCTTTTACAGAAGAATTAATATATTTTACGGGTATACGGTAAAATCCACTATCAATAGCTTGAGTATCTACTGTATCTTCTGCTTCCATATCTAATTTCGATGAAATTATGCCTGTTCTAAATTTGTAGTATACATCTTCTTCGGTTAAACTCTTCTCAATATCTTTTATAAAAACATCCAATTCTTCCGTTATTTGATCTCCAATTTTTTCCATTGAGCTTTCTTCCAATGAAAGGCCTTGAATTGGTTCTATTTTAGTTTCATCATCATTCTGAAAGAAATTAAACTTCATATCATTATAATCAACAAATTGTTTTGGCATCATTTCGACCACCCTCTCAATTGTTGCTCTATCTAACCCTTCAAAATTGGTTTTCTTAAGCGAAAGGGGATCATCATCTAAAAATTTTGTGATACTATAATTGTGAGAAAAAATTGTCTGCTTATTCAGAGTTTTAGGATAATTATCTTCAAAATTATCTTCAATTCTTTTCATAATATCTTTTGGCGTTAAACTTTTAGCATTCGCAGATATCTCTACCGTTTTCAAATCAATAATACTTGGATGAAGGAAAATTTTATTCTCCTTTCCTAGCTTCTTCACAGGAATTTTTTCTGTAGCATACCCACCATAACTAAAAATAATTGTATCGTTTTCTGCAAAGAGATTTTCATGTATTTTGAAACGCCCTTCTTTATTAGAAACCGTACCCACTGTTTTACTAGAAGATATGGTGATACTTGTAAATGGTAATGTTTCCTTTGATTCTTCATCGTATACTACTCCATGAATACTCTGGGAGAAGACGAAAACAGAATGAAATGTTATAAAGAAAACAGTTAATAAGATTTTCATGATAATTAATTTGACTATATAATTTTAGTTCTTGATAGTAGAATGACACTTAATTCATGTAAACAGTCAAATAGATTGCTTAAAAATTCTAAATGCTCAAGTAATACTACTATTAAAAATAACATTTTCATTTACAAAAACAGCTTCTTTTTTATTAATCAATAAAAAAAATGAATTTGATCTATTTAATTTAGTAATTCTCATAAAACATATAATCATTTAAATAAAAATACTCAAATTACTTATTTTCAATTATTTACAATTTTTTACACATATAAAAATCACTTAAAAAAAATAAAAAAAGAGTATTAATAACATTGTAAATACATAATTTAAAGTAGATGTTACATAATAAAAATGCAATCGTAATTTATCCTGCTACATTTGAATAGATCAAAACACAGAAAGGATTTTTTTGGTTATAATGACATATAAGAAATAATAGTTCAGCTTGAACTTACTTTTTCTACTTAATTGACTAACTTCATTTTACGCACAGAGAAACAACTATCTTAAGGGGCATGAGCACAGCATGCCCCTTTTTTCATTTTAACTTTTTTTGATAATTGAAATTTTATTAGGTAGTTTGTAGTTAGGCTACGCTCTTTTTTAAACTTCGCTGCTTTATTAAATGAAACTACATCACTTTATTATTCTATTACTGCTTCCTATTTTTTCTTTTGCAACAGACATTGAATTAATAGACAAAACAGTTTTAAAGAACCAAGATTTTATTAAATATGATCAACTAAATAATGTTGAAAAATCATACTATTCTGCTTTACAACAAATAAAAGCTAGGAATTATGATGCATGTCTCAAAAGTTTTGATAGTCTTCTTCAACAAAATATTGATACAAAATTAGAAATCGCTATTTATTACCATTCTGCTAGGGTAAAAAGAGATTCTAGAAATTATCAAGAAGCTTATGATTACTATACAAAATGTACTGAATATACTAACGAGCATAACAATGCTTACATAGCAAAAAGTATATTTTTTCAGGGAGCAATGAAAAATAAATTATTCCAATATGAAGAAGCGACTGAATTACTGAAAAAAGGCATTAATAAATCTATTATAGAAAAAGACACTTTACTGCTATATTCTTATTATTATGAAATGCTTTCTGTTACACGCTCTCAATCTAATTATTATGAGGCGATGAATTATGGTTTAAAAGGAAGCGAATTAGCTTTAACACAAAAAAATGAAAATCAGAAAGCTCGTTTTGACTTTGCTATTGGTATAATCTCACAAAATCTTAATGATTATAAAAAAGCTAGGGAATATTTCAAAAAAGCAGAAGATGTTTTTAAAAAAGACAAAGCTAGTTATCAACTTGCACTATTATATTACAATCAGTACATAATTGCTAAAGATAGTGATGGACAAATAAAAATCAACAAATTAGACGCTGCCAAGAAAATGTTTTCTGAAATTGGTGTGCAACAATTTGACAATAAAATTCTACTCGAATACGCCTATATTTATTTCAAAATCCAAAAAAATAATGAACTTGGTTATAAATACTTAGTTCAGCTTCAAGAGAAATTTGATAATTCTAATATTTCTGAAGAAATTAAAGCTAGAACAAATTATTATTTTGCTATTTATGAGGGAAATAATGGATACCTAAATAAAGCATTGAAATATTGTGAGGCTGCAGACAAATTGTACCCAAATAAAAATGGAGCCTATTATCAAACTTTCTTAAGAACTTATAGTAAAATTTTAAAAAAAGCTGGTAATTATAAAAAGTCTTTGACTGTATTAGAAAAGTACAATAAGTTAATAGACCAACGTTATGTTGAAAATGCTGAATACAAAATTGCTAAAATTCAAGCTGATTATAGAATTAAAGAAGAGCAATTAAAAGAAGAACAAGAGTTTAGAATTGAAGTTGCTAAACAAGCACAACTTGTAGAAGAAAAAGATTTTAAAGCTAAAGGGCTTTTTATTATTCTTGCTTTAATGCTTGTTTTTCTATCTGTTTTAGGATTTACTATTTCTAAAATCAAAAAAATTAATAAGGAGCTAAGTAATAAGAATCAAGAAATCAATTCTCAAAATGACCAATTGGCTAAATCCTCAAATGAATTAAAAAAATTGAATGAGTTAAGGATCAATTTCTTCCATGCGATCTCACATGAATTTAAAACTCCATTAACGCTAATAAAGGCCCCTACTGACCTTCTTTTACTTGATAATATTTCTGGTCAAAAAGAACATATAAATCAGATTCTTAGAAATACTAATAAATTAATGGGACTTGTAAATCAGTTATTACAACTTGGTAGATTACAATCTCAGCAAAAAGTAATTGATTTTGAGTGGGTTGATTTTGAAAAATTAAACAGAAGAATATTATTTGCTTTCGAATCTCTTGCTAAAAAAGAAAATATAATTATTAAATCATTATTTCATTCTGAAACCAAATTTGGGTTTATTGATATTGAGGCCTACGAAAGTATTTTAAATAATCTTATTTCTAATGCAATTAAATATAGTAAAGGGTCCGAGATTAATATTTTAGGTGAATTGCAAAGAGATCAACTTGTAATAAAGGTAATTGATAATGGAAATGGTATAGAGGAAAAACACCTTCCACATATTTTTGATACGTACTATGTTGCAAAAGAAAACAATGAAATTAGTACAGGTCTTGGCCTTTCAATTACAAAAGAATTAACTAAGCAATTGAATGGAACAATTGGAGTAAGTAGTAAGATAGGAAAAGGGACAGAGTTTATTTTAAATATTCCTGTAGAGCTACATAATTCATATAATAATGGAGAGTTAGTAAAAGAAGAAAAGCAAGAAACTTCTATACAACTTCAAAATGATGGTACTAATGAGGGAATAAAACACGATAAGCACATATTAATTGTTGAAGACAATGATGATATCAGAAAATACTTAAAACTGATTTTAGAAACGAATTACAAAATTAAAGAAGCTAGAAACGGTATAGAAGGTTTAGAGAAGATTAATGAAGAAATTCCTGATATTATTATTACAGATTTAATGATGCCAGAAATGGATGGAATTACTTTTTCTAAAGAAGTAAAAAGCAATCCTATTGCATCTCATGTACCTATTATAATGCTAACTGCAAAGGATGATGAAGATACAAAACTTACTGCTTTAGAAGAGAAAGTAACTGATTTTCTAAGTAAGCCTTTTAACCATAATGAGCTCCTCCTAAAGATTAAAAATACACTTGAATATACTGAGAATCTGCAGAAAAAATATGTGAAATACGCTGTTCAATCAGATACTATTGTTGAATTACCTAATGTAGATCAACAGTTTATTGAAAAGCTTAATATTGCACTAGAAAACGAAATTAATAACGCTGATTTCTCTATTGAAGAACTTGCCAATATCATGTGTATGAGTAGAAATCATTTATATAGAAAAATTAAAGGTTTATTAGGGTTATCGCCAAGTAATTACATTAAGCAATACCGTTTAGAACAATCTTTAACTATGGTTAAATCGACATTAGAGCCTTTCTCTAACATTGCTTATGATACTGGTTTTAATAGTGTAAGTTACTTTAATACATCTTTTAAAGAATACTTTGGAAAAACGCCAAGCGAATGCAGAGAAGCATCTAATCAAAAAAAAGAAAGTTAGATGATTATATTTCTTCACACCTCCTCTATTCATATTGATAGATTTAATCAAATAATACATAAATTTTCTCCAAATACATTTGTTAAACACTATGTATTTGATCAACTTTTAGAGAATGCTCTTGAAAATAAAGCACTAGATTTTGACGGCTTTAAAAAAGCAATTGCTAAAATAAAAAACGAAAACAGCAAACTAGATCAGATTATTTGTACCTGCTCAACATATGGAGGTTTATGCAACACTAAAGAAAAAGTTTTTAGGATTGATGCTCCTGTAGTTGATTTTTTGGTGACAAATTATTCTAAGATTGCTCTTGTATATACTGCACATTCAACACGCCAAAGTAGTAAAGAAATTATAACTAAATCGAGTTTGAAATTTCAAAAAGAAGTATTAATAACTGACTGTGATTGCAGTAATTGTTGGACTTACTTTGAAAAGGGTGACTTAACATCTTATTATAAAAATATTGCTGCAAATATTATTCAAGTTGCTAATAAAGTGGATGCAATATTTTTAGCTCAGGCTTCTATGGAAGGTGTAATCAATTACCTTCCTCAATTAAAATCTAAACTATTTAGTAGTGCAGAATTTGGTGTAAAAACACTTCTTTCTATAGATTAATTCATTGAAAATGTAGTATAATCAACTTCTATTAAAAACGAAAACTCCCAAGAAAGTACAAGCTTTCTTGGGAGTAAATTTATATATTCTATAACTAATTAATTAAACGATTATCTTACATATAACTTAGCAGTGTATACTTTATTTTCATCTACTAGTTTTACTATTACAATACCACTAACATTACTAGGCAATGTAATAGTAGATTGATTTGTAACTTCTGAAGAATGCACTTCCTTTCCTGAAACCGTAACAATTGATAATTGAGCAACTGAAGAGTCAATTAATTTAACTGTAAACGTTCCTTGATTAGGGTTTGGATATACACTTACTTGTAAAGCTTGTTCATCTTGAATGGCTGTTGGATCCGCTGGAGTTAACTCATTTATTACTAAAGTACCCTCTGTTGTTCCCATGTAATTTGGATCCACAATTGTAGCCACTACTTTATATTCTCCTGCTTCTGTTGGAGGAGTATCATTTCCGTTATAAGTAATTGCAATACTTTCAACATCTGTATCAGTAGTTGCTACAACTTCTTTTGGTGAATCATCAAAATCTACTTCTAAAGAAGATAACGTTATGATAACTTCTGCTTTCGTAATTTCAAATGAAATCACATCATTTCCTTCATAATTTTCTGAAGAACTTGAAACATTCAATGAATATTCTCCTGCAGTTGTAGCATCACCTGTTAATAATGAGACTTCTGCTTCCAAACCTTCTACAGATGTGGTAATAGTAGGTATTTGTTTTTCTCCATTGTAAACAAACGAAGTTGTTGATGGCGTAAATGTTACAGAGGCCTTAGTTATCTCAAATGTTGATGTTAAAGAACCTGCATATTCGTCGGTATTCACCACAATTGTTACAGCATATTCTTTTACATTCATTGGAGTAACTCCATCATCATAAGTAACCGTTGCAGGAATATCTAATACAGTTCCTTGCTCATCTTTAATTACATACTCTACCTCTTGACCATCCGCATTGTATACTTTTGATGATGATGTAATTTCTATAATAGCTGCTAATTTATCTACAATTTGAAATGTTTCCGTTTGCGTTCCCTCATAGTTTACATCATTAATAGTTGCTACAACTTCATAAGAAGCTATTTCTGTAGGAGCTGTTACTTCGTTATCATAAGTAACATCCACATTCAAGCCTTCTGGAGATGTGATTGTTGTTACAGCTAACTGATTTCCTGTATACGTTTGTAATAAATCTGTAATTTGAATGGTAGCAGTTGCTTTTGTGATAGAAAAAGGAATTGAAGAAGAACCTGTATAATTAGGGTCTGTAGTTGTTACTACTAATGTGTAACTATCAACATTAATCGCCTCTCCTTCAGTAACTGAAGTTGAAAATCCAGTAAAATTACCAACCGATGGAATTACTGTAGGTTCCTGAGCAGAAGTGTTATAAACTAAATCAGTAGTAGTAGATGAATAAGTAATACTTGCAGGAGATATCGTCAGGGTTCCTTGTGTTTCTCCTGTATAATTTTTATCATTCAATGTCGCTGTAACTAAATATTCTCCAACATTTATTGGTGCTGTTGAAGATGCTTCCTCTCCATCTTCTTTATAAGAAAAAATAAAGATTTGTTCCCCTTCGTTAGATGATGCCGTTACATCATTTGCTGACCCAGAATAAGTAGCTGTAAGTGTTTCAGTATCTAAAGTTACCGTTGTAGTTGCTTTTGTAATTTCAAATTGTGTAGTAAGAGCTCCTCCAAACTCTTGCCCTTGATCAATTGAGATCACTACATCATAAACACCAGCATCTGTTGGTACAACTTCTGAAGAGTTATAAGTAATTGTTGTTGTTAAACCAGATAGTACTTCACCTGCTTTGTTTGTAATTTCGAACTCAACATCAATAGCTGAACCCGTATATTCAGCAGTTGCTTTTGTTAAAGAAACTGTTGCTAATGGAGCCGATAAGCCTTCAAATTCAAAGGCACCAACATCCGCAGTTTGATTTCTGAAATTACCTGCAATATCTTTTTCTGGGGCAGAAGTATCATTTCCTGCATCAATTGCTGAGCTTCCTGTTAAAATTGGTAAGTACGATACATTGTCACCATTTTGAGTAAGACTCCCGAAAGCTAAATTTGAAAGAGTTACCGAAGTTAAATTACCATTATCAGAAGGAAAAGTACCTTGAACTTTATTTGTAATGTTATTTGAAACTACTATTCCATCTACTGTAAATAACCCTGTCACCCAAGTCATTACATCACCAGTCACCCAAGTTTGACCATTTCCAGATGGCATATTTATAATAATATTATTTGAGAAATCTGTAAGAACTACTTTTCCAGCAGACTGTTCGAATATTATTCCATTAGATCCACCTCCAACAATACCTGTATTTTCTACCACTGTATTATTTACAAAAGTAAAATCAATACCATAATCTTTTGTTGACCCGATAAGTAGTGCACCTCCAGCAACAGAATTTCCATCCAAAGTATTGTTTTGATAAATTGTTGTATTTTGAATATCTACAACTCCACCATTTACTGCAATTGCACTACCTTTTACTGAAGCTGTATTATTTGCAATATAAGATTGTGAAATCTTTATGTTACCCGATGAAGTAATTGCCCCACCATTCTTAGTTGTGCTGTTATTTACTAGATTAACATTCTCTAAAGTTAAGTCAGCACCTTCACCTACTCTTAAAGCACCACCTCCTTCTGTTATTGAAGCATTTTTTAAAGTGATGTTCTTTAATGTTAACCCACCAAAAATGTCAAAATGTCTTTCTGCTAATCCATCAGCATTAATAGAAGAGGTAGCTGCATTCGTACCATCAATAGTATATTCAGTCCCATCAAAAATATCAAAGCCAGCTTCATTAAATTCACCATTTACCATTAAAGTTTTACCTGTATATGAATTTAAAATAGAAGCTGCATATGTTAGTGTTTTCCAAGGACTAGCTTCACTACCATCTGCTGCATCAGAACCGTTTACAGCGTCTACATAATATACACTTTCAGTTGGAGTTAATTCTTCTACAATTGTTAGCGTTTCCGTTAATGTACCTTGGTAATTATCATCAACAACATCTATTTGAATTTTATACTCTCCTACTGCATTTGGTGTAACTTCAATGTCGTTTTGAGTGATAGTTAGTGTTGATGTAACTCCTTCAACTACTACTCCATTTTCATCTAATAATTGATATGTAACAGACTGATCACTGCCAGTAAAAAAAGAAGACAACTCGGAAGTAATATTAATAATTAGGGTTTCCTTTGGTGCAGTAGTACCAAATTCAACTGCTCCAATATCTGCTGTGCCTACTCTTTCAAAACCAAACATATCCACACCAATAGCATAAGTTTCATCTGCAGCATTTATTGCAGGGCTTCCATCTAAAAGTGCGATATATTTTAACCCATTTGCAGCTGTTTTTACACTTTCATCAAAAAGCATATCGGCAACAACTGAATTATTATCTATTAATCCATTGTTGTCAGCATCAATAAGTGGGTTTGTACCAAAGTCAACATTGATTAAATTATTTTTAATTACATAAGTATCATTTTCATAAATATCTCCAGTAATTTGAAAATCATTACCCCATGTAATTTGTCCTTCCACAAAATTTATTGGGTTATTGAAAATATTATTGGCTATTGTTAGATCAGTTAATACGCCAGTTCCGTTAATACTTACGTATATACCTCTATTACCACTAAAACCTGCAGTGTTATTCACTACTGTATTATTAATCACTTCTACTACAGATGCAACTTTTTCTGTTGCCACACTGATATTAATAGCACCATTAACTGAACCTGTAATTTTACTATTATGATTACCAACAATTACATTATTGTAAAGTTTTAGAGCTCCTTGATTCGTAAAAATAGCAGACCCTGCCGAGCCACTTTGATTACCAGAAATATAACAGTTTTCTATAGTAGCTGTAGCACCAGACCAAATACCACCACCAGAATTGTTTGTAGTAGTATTATCTAAAACGTTACAATTTCTCATAGTTAACGTTTGGTTTGCATTTACTTTAATACCTGCACCTGGTGTAGTAACATTAAAGTTTTGAATTGTTAGGTTGGATAAAGTAACTGTAGCATTTATTGTAACACCACTACCAGCACCTACTTCAATACCAGTTCCATCTATTAGTGCAGAATCAACTGATTTACCAATAATTGAAATATGTCTGTTTACAATAATTTTCTCATTAAATGTCCCTTCAATATACATGATATCACCTTCTACAAGAGATGAGATATGCGTGTTAATTGATTTCCAAGGTGAGGCCTCTGATCCATCCGAGGTATCAACCCCAGTAGTTGAGTTTACAAAATAAGTAGTCTGTCCAAATGATACGCTAGCTACGAGCAATAGCCAATTCGTGATCATCACAAATAGTAAGTTTTTTTTCATTTCGATAATTTAAGAAGTCATAAAAAGTACAATCAAAAAAATTGTAGAGCCTATAAATGTGTTTGTAACACTTATATTCAAATGTATACAACTTATTTAGATGATATAAACATTTATTTACCAATGAGAAGCACTATTTTGACTTTCTATCTATTTCTTAATGAATCTTAATTTTTCTACTCCGTCAATTATAAGAAAATAAGTACCAATTGGTAAATTTCTTACATCAACCGTATTGTGCTTTACTTTTGCAGTAAATTGAGTACCCAATAAGCCAATTAATTCAATTCTCGATTTATTCTGAACTCCTTTTATAATAAGAAAGTCAGTTGTGGGGTTTGGGTATACAGTATAAATACTACTTATATTTTCAATATTTGTAATTTCACTATTACTATTTATCACCTCAAAAGAGATACTATCAGATCCTGAATTATAAATACTAGTAGCTTCCTGAAGGGCACTTAATTCAACATTACCACTTTCTCCAATTAGATGAAGAAACCCATTCTCAATGATAGCTGGACCAGATACGTTGTATATAATGTTATTTGATGAATTAGAAGTGTATTCAATTTCAAACGGAGAATCAGATGACGTTTTAGTATCAATTTCACTTAATACTAAATCTTGATTGGCTTTATAGGTATTAAATCCAATTATTTTCTCTTCAGCTGAATTATAAAAATTATTTCCGAGTTGTGTTGTTTTGATTTTGATCTCCCCTGCCTCTACAACATTAATCACATTATTTGTTATTGAAGCACTTCCTTTTACTACTTCAAAAGTTATTGGAAGATTTCCTGTTGAAGTTACTTCTAAAGTATATGGAAATTCTAACATTGATTTATCGGTAATTTCAGAAAATATAATTTCTTGATCAGCTTTAGAAACCGAAAAAGAAATAATTTCCTCTGGAGCTGGCTCATGTTTTTCATTTCCAGCCTGACTAGCTTTAACCTCAATATTTCCTGCTTTGTTAATTGTTATTTCTTGACCATTAATTGATGCATCACCAGACAATATTTCTAAAGTCACAGGTAAATAAGAACTAGCAATAACATCAATAGTGATAGGAAAATCCGTCATTTTCTTATCTCCCACCTCTTCATAATCTATAATTTGCCTTGCTTTAGCATCTCTATGAATAAGTCCTAAGAAAACGGGATATATTAGTCCTGCTTCCCAAGTATTTAATTCGTTCTGTAAATCTTCAAAAATCTCTTGATTCTCACTTTTTATATTTGTTGTTTCTCCTATATCTTCTTTTAAATTATAAAGAGCATTAGGCCACTGTCGGTCTTTATATTGAACTAGCTTATAATCTCCTTTACGAATTGAGAATCTATTATCATCAAATTTTCTAATATAAATTGCTTCGTGTGGAGTGCCTTCTTTTCCGTCTCTCACATAAGGAATTAAATTTACTCCATCAAATGGTTTATCTTCTTTTGCCTCAATACCATTTAGAGCTGCTGCTGTAGCCATTATATCTAGTGAACTAACAGGTTTATCATAAACTTTAGGTGATATCTCTCCTTTCCAATACATTAAAAATGGCACTCTAATTCCTCCTTCATACACATCACTTTTAGCTCCTCTCAAAACTCCATTATCAGATGCATTTTTTGTTTCTGGACCTCCATTATCTGATAATAAAAAGATTAAGGTGTTATCTTCTAAACCCAATGCTTCTAACTTATCCATAATTTTCCCAACACCTTCATCAACTACTGCAACCATTGCTGCATATTTCTGACGCTTTTCATCTTCTATAGTTGCATATTGATCTAAGTATTCTTGCGGAGCTTCTAATGGATCGTGAGGAGCATTGTACGCTAAGTATAAAAAGAAAGGCTCTTCTTTTTTTCGATCAATAAAATCTAATGCTTCATTTGTAAATTGATGAGTTAGGTAATCCACCATTGAATCTGGGTTTTCTGGTGTATTGTTTCTTACCAACCAAGTATTATAACTCGCCCATTCTGTAGTTACATTTTGATTTTCTTTCCAATTATTTGATTTAGTGTACACATGACCTCCTCCAATATGACCGTAAAATTCGTCAAATCCTCTTTTCAATGGCCATAAATCTGGATGAGCACCTAGATGCCATTTTCCAATTGCTCCAGTTGAATATCCTGCATCTCCTAAATAATTGGCTATTGTTTTTTCGTCTAAAGGCAACCCCATTCCTATATCATTATAATCGTATTGTGGGTTACGTTCAAAACCAAATTTCTGTTGATAACGACCTGTAATAAAACCTGCTCTACTCGGGCCACAAACAGGGTAAGTAGCATAGGCACTAGAAAAAGTAATTCCATTTTCTGCCATATTATCAATATGCGGCGTTTTAATATCTTTACAACCATGAAAACCTAAATCTGCATACCCTAGGTCGTCTAACATAATAACAATAATATTCGGCTTTTGAGCTGTAGTTTGGGCATTAATTGAATTAAATAATGATAAAGTAATGCTTAAAAAATTGAATAGAAAAAATGGAGTATTCATAGTAAAGTAATTTACAATAGTTGTTCAACTTCTATTATAACTGTAAATATATCGCTGATATGTACTACTTATAAGCTGTATCTATGCACTCATAAGTATTGGATTGACTTTGATTCATTAGCATGTAAATTGATTTAAGCATAAAAAAAATAGGCATCACTCCAAAATTGGAATGTTGCCTATTCTAGCGTAGTCTTTTGATTGAGCTGTCGGTCTCTTACTTCAAAAGTCTGACTGAATACTTTAAAATAAGTACTCTAATTAGCATGTCTTAATTCATTTCATACTAACACATTACTACAAATGTAATAATGATTTTTTTATTGTTCAATCTTCTTTGTTGATGAATTTACACCTTGAATAGTAAATCCGAACTCACATTTAGAAGCATCGATACGGTATTGCTTTTCTGCTAGACCATTCTTACTCCAACTGTTGTCTCCACCTACACCAATTTGTTTGTAATCTACAGCAATGTAAATAGTATCAGATGGTTTAATATCTGTTGTGTGGCGTTGTAGTTTTGTATCTGCTGGATTGAAGTCTGCAATAGAATTTCTTAACGTTGAAAAAGATACTACATCATCTGCAACAAATTTCACGCCATTCCCTTTTGCAGAAGTCAATTGGAAGAAACGAGCATCCGTTCTGTAACCATTTTCTTGAGGTCTGATATAAGGCACATACATTTCTTCTACTGTAGTTTCGTACTCCGCTACAAAAGAACCCGTGTTACGATCTATGTAATTTTCTTCTGGTCCTCTTCCATAATATTTTACAGTGTTGTATTCTTTATCAATAGCTAAAGTGATACCATAACGAGGTAAGAATTTTATTGCTTCTGGATCTTTAGCATTCAATTTAGAATGTACATTAATAGCACCATCAGTACTCACTACATAAGTAACAACGTTTGTTGCATTTAAATCAGCAAGTTCATAAGTATATGTAAGTTGGTATTGTTGTCCATTTAACTTTTTAGTTTGAACATCAATTAACTTAGCATTATCACCTACATTTCTGTAAGCAAAATAATAGTCATCTTTTTCTTTTCCTGCTTTCCACGCTCCAAAATCATTATCTGTCATTGCTCTCCAGAAATTTAATTTAGGACGTTCTTTTAGCATCTCTTCTCCTTTGTATTTAATAGATGCTAAACCTAAATCTTCTTGATCAAAAACAAACGTATAATCTTCTCCAGTAATTGTAGTTACTTTCGTTTTCTTAATTGTTTTAGCTTTCAATTTACCTTCATAAGCAACTGTTGCTTTAGTTCTTTCTTGGAGTAAAAATTGATCTGATGCAACTGTATAATTTGCTGCAAGAAGTGCCGTTTTTTCTTTGGCTTCTGCTACAATATTTACAAAATACTCTGCACCTTGTTTCAATTCATAATCAAAGTCAATAGATTTTTTTAGTTTCTCTTGAGGAGCAACAGTGATCCCAGATAATTTACCAGAAGCAACAACTTTACCCTCTTCTAGTAAATTCCAACTAAAGTTCATATCCTCTGTCGAAACGAAGAAATTTTCGTTAAATATTTCATATTCATTTTTAGTAATCTGCTTAAAATGAATATTTTGATACACATGCTTAATTTCTACAATAGCAGGGTGTGGAGTTCTATCAGAGCCGATAACTCCATTTGCACAGAAATTATTATCATTATGTAATTCTTCTGGCTCAAAATCTCCACCATAAGCATAATAAACTTCTCCATCTGCTGTTTTTTGTTCAAGACCTTGATCCATCCAATCCCAGATAAATCCCCCTTGAACATTTCTTTCTTCACGTACCCAATTCCAAAGGTCTACAAAATCACCATTAGAGTTACCCATTGCATGAGAATATTCACACCAAATAAATGGACGTTGCTCTGCTAAAGGTAATTTTGCATCAACATTTAAGAAAGATTTCTTTACTGCATATGTCTTTTTATACATAGAAGACATGATGTCTGTTGTTCTTAATTTATCACCTTTCAACTGCTCAGAACGTTCATAATGAACAGGACGTGTAGCATCATAATCATGAATCCATTCGTAAGCATTTCTAAAATTTTCTCCATTTCCTGCTTCATTACCCATAGACCAATAAATAATTGATGGGTGATTCATGTCTCTTTTCACCATTCTTTGCACACGATCAAGATGTTGTTCTTTGTACATCTCAGATTGTGCCAATGTCACACCATTTTTGTAACCATAACCATGCGATTCGATATTTGCTTCATCACAAACATAAATACCGTACTCATCACATAAAGAATAAAAATATGGATCGTTAGGGTAATGAGAAGTACGTACTGCATTAAAGTTATATTTCTTTAAGTCAATAATATCTTTCAACATTTCTTCTTTTGTTACCACATGGCCATTTTTAGGACTATGCTCATGGCGGTTAACACCTTTAATAAGAATTGGCTTACCATTTACTAATAACTGACCATTCTTAATTTCTGTAGTTCTAAAACCAATTTTTTGATAAGTTGCATCAACTACATTTCCTGCTTTATCATTTAACGCAATTTCAAGTGTATATAAATTAGGTGTTTCTGCGGTCCAAGCTTCAATATTTTCGAATGCTATATCAGTTGCTTCTAAAAGTGCTGTTGTATTTTTTTCTAAATCAAGTACATGGTTTTGTGTATATACCTCTTTACCAGCTTTATCTTTTAAAGATACATCTAAGTTATATCCTTTAACTTTTTTAGCTAATGTATTCTTTACATCAACTTTATAAGTTAATGTTCCCCCTTTATAATTTGTTTTTTCTAACCCAGCTTGGATTTCAACATTTCTTACAAACGTTTTTGGAGTAGCATATAACACAACATCGCGCTCAATACCAGAAACTCTCCAGAAATCCTGATCTTCTAAATAAGACCCATCACACCATCTGTATACTTCTACAGCAATGTCGTTCTTTCCTTCTTTTAGATATTTAGAAACATCGAATTCTACCGCTGTCTTAGAACCTTGTGCATACCCCACTTGTTCGCCATTCACCCAAACATAAAATGCTGAGTTTACACCTGCAAAATGAAGAAATATATTTTTATCATTCCAATCTGCTGCAACATCAAAAGATCTTTTGTAGCTACCTACTGGATTGTTTTCATGAGGAATATTAGGTGCATCCATTTTATGTGGATAAATAATATTCGTGTAAATAGGATAACCATAGCCTCTCATTTGCCAATCAGAAGGAACATCAATTTCTTTCCAGTCTTCAACATTATAATCTGTTTTATAAAAATCTGCAGGTCTATCCGCAGGCTTTTTTACCCAATTAAACTTCCATGTTCCATTTAATAACTGGTAATTATCAAGTTTACTTAAATCAGCATTGAAATTAAGGTCTTCAAAGTGTGTAAAAGTAGTTTTACTTGGTAATGTATTAACAGTAATAACTTCTGGATTCTCCCAGTTTTGTTTGTCTTGAGCTTGAGAAGCTAGTGGCATTAATGCTACTAAAACTCCTGCTAATTTTGCTATTCTATTCATCCTATTATTATAAAATCAGTTCTTCGAAATAAGCTTAGAAGGACTAAAAAATGTTTCTCAAATTAAAATTAATATACAACAGTATTGTACCTATTTGGGTGCAATTCAGTGTACTTTTTATCTTGCCCTAATCCTAAATATTTAGGGTTTAAAAGTTGATCTACCCAACTATCGTAATTGGCTTGTAAATCCTCTTTTTCGCTAGCAGAAAGTTTTAAAGGTTTTGCTTCAGAAATATCATTCTTTACATCATAATATTCTTGTAAAACCTTTCCATTTTTTTTATTTATTTTATTGATATATTTGATATTTCCTTTACGTACTGCATAGTGTTTTTTATCAAACATTCTCCATCTTAATTCATCATGAGGAACACCTTTTTTATCACCTGTAATGTATGGAACAATGTTTACACCATCTATTTGATTTTTTGGCGATGCATTTGCATATGCTACTGCAATACCCATAATATCAAGAGAAATTACAGGTTCATCATAAACAGTTCCTGCTTTTATTTTATTTGGCCAACGCATGGCAAAAGGCACTCTAATTCCACCTTCATAAATACTTCCTTTACCTGCTCTTAATGCTCCATTATCTGTTTTATATTTTAATGGACCTCCATTATCTGAAAGAAAAATAACAATCGTATTATCTGCTATGCCCTTCTTTTCTAACATTTCCAATACTCTTCCTACGCCATCATCTAGTGCACTCACCATTGCACAGTATGTTTTCCTTTTTCCTTTTTCTAAATGAGAAAATCTATCTAAATATTTTTGTGTAGCTTGTAATGGAGAGTGAGGAGCATTATAAGCTAAATACATAAAAAATGGCTTGTCTGCATTATTATCAATAAATTTTGCCGCTTCTCTAGACAACCCATCAGTTACATACTCAGTTTCTTTAACGCGTACATTGTTATGCAGCATCATTGTTTTATAAGCATGAAATTGCGAAGTCACTTTCGAAATATCTGACAATGTTAATTCTTCTGGAAAATAATTATGACCTCCCGTTAAGAAGCCATAAAATTCATCAAATCCTCTATTTAACGGACGAAGATCTTCGTGAGCACCTAAATGCCATTTTCCCAACGCCATACTTTTATATCCTTCTCTACCCAATACATCTGCAATTGTTTCTTCTGATAACGCTAAACCTTGGTTTACATCATTTGGTGCCCAAAGAGGGTTTCTTCCACACCCAAATCTATCCTGATATCTTCCAGTTATTAAACCTGCTCTACTTGGTCCGCAGACTGCATAAGAAACATAGCCATTTGTAAAATGAACTCCTTCGTTTGCTATTCTATCAATATTGGGTGTAGGTATTTCTGTAGAACCGTTAAATCCAACATCATTATAACCCAAATCATCAGCTAAGATCACTAAAACGTTAGGCTTTTTTGCCTTTTTAATTCCGCCGTCATCTGCTTGTGAAAACTGCAATGTTACTAAAAATAATAGAGCCGCTTTTAAAGTTAATTTCGTCAATCTGTTCATCATAAAAAATCTTTTCACATCAAATAATTGTGACATCTACTCTTCTTAAATACTAGTTACAAATTTCACTAAAAGAAAACGTATAATTAGAACATTTTAATCAAATAGTATAACTAATTAGTCAATTTAGTATTGGTAGAAGATGTCCGTCAATTTTATGTTATAAAAAACACTTATTAATTAATTTTGTTCTTTAACTGAATTGCCCCCACATCTGGTTTACCTTTAAATGAATTTCCAAGAATATCTTTGTTCATTTTTAATCCACCTTTCAAACCAATATCATCACCTATAATTTTTTCTATACTGATTCCTTTTCCACTTATTAGTTTTTTATTCTTAGGGGTAAAATCAGCAATCTCCATTCCTTTACTATTTCTAAATTTAGGGTCTCCTATAATCGAAGAAGTAGGTTGTACTTTTAAATCAGTTGGCCAATTAGTTGATGATAAAAAGAGGTTATTTTTACAAAACATTCTTTCTTGGTTTTGTGTCCCTCCTTTTTCTGCTTTGTATTGATCACCCAATACCCTTTGCATATCTTGTTCAACATAAAAAATATTATTTGCAATTAAAGCTCCTTTTGCATTTTTATCTATCGCAATATTTGCTTGAATACCCTTCTTTACAAAAATAGTATTGTTATAAAAGTAGGTATTAAAAGGTCCATTTCTTTCTTTGTTTTTACCTACAAAACCACTCAACCAAAATATTTTTCCTGATTGTGGATTAACTCCTTTCTCTTTTACTCTAAATCCATCGTTTATACTCACATTATAGCGGTAAGCACAATTGTAATTATTGCCTAAAATCTCACAAAAACCACCCGCATTATCTACACTCAAATTGTATTGTAAAATAACATTAGAACAATTAAAATCGATGTGAGCACCAGCAGAGTCAGCAGGACCTCGTGCATGTTTAAATTCATTTTTTTCTATCAAAACATTATCTGCACCCCATGTCCATAAGCCAGAACCTCTTGCCCATTTTCTAGAATCTGAATTACTGCCTGAATGCATTACTGTATTTCCCATAACATGCACATCCTTTACTAAACTCATCTGAATTCCTGGGCCTCCAGATTTTAGAACTTTAGATGAATATAATTTTATATTATTGATGTTCTGTTTTTTACCTGAATACTTTATACCTGTATGCCCAACATTATTTACAGTAGTATTTTCTATGTACATATTTGACAAACCAGTTTTTATATTTGTGGTCACATAGCGTATTCCATATCCATAACTCTGATTTCCCATAGCTGAATGCGTCTCTTCTTTTGAACGAGTCACCCCTTTTTTAGCATAAAAAATATCTCTTATTACTACATTGCTTATTTTAATATCTTGATGTTTAATTTGATCTTTGGCTACAACCAAAATTCCACAACGCATCGGTTTTTTACCATATACAGGTTGATTGCTCTTCCCTCCATCGGCTGTAATTTCTATATTATCAATTAAGATATAACTGCAATTCACAATGCTTATTCCATTACGCTCACCTTTTGCATCAATTAGTGCTTTAGTACCTTTTTTTCCATAAGAAGAAATAACAATAGGGTTATCTTTTTCTCCATTTAAGTTTAACAGAACTAATTCACCTTTAAAAGTTGTTTCTCCTAGAAAGAGTAATTTATCGCCTCCTTTAAGAGAAAGGTTCTCTATAACTTTAAAATCTTTATATGGTTGCTCTTTTGTTCCAGGGTTTGTATTTGATCCAGTATTGAAATCAAAAAAATAATCTTTTGCAGCACTTAATTGTGCACCAAAAATTATACAAAAAAAAGTTAGAATTGATCTGTTTATATAATTCATGCTGATAAAATAGGTCATTTAAAATAAGTAGTCTGTATAACAGTGATAGAATAAAGGGCATCTATTTCTTACAACAGATGCCCTTATCTAAATTAATATTTATAATGATGCACTTACTGAAACACTCTTAAGAGAATCGATGTGTGCTTGCATCATTTTCACCATTTCTGGATGTTTATTAGCAACATTTGTTGTCTCTGCAGGGTCATTTGATAAATCAAAGAGTTGTACTTTCTTAGACATGCCACCTTTAATACCTTTATTTTTATCCATAAAATCTGGAATTCTTTTATTCTTCGCAATTGGCTCAATGTATTTCCAATCACCATTTCTTAAAGATAAAGTATAAGACTCCTCTAACATCATTTTTCGTCCTTCATCAGAAGTTCCTATTAATGCAGATAAAACATCTTTACTATCAATTGCTTCTCCTTTTTTAATTTCTACTCCCGCTAAATCAGCAAAAGATGCATAAAAATCTAAATGAGAAAACATAGCATCACTTGTTTTTCCACCTTTAATATGTTTAGGCCAATAAGCAATCATTGGTACACGCGTGCCCCCTTCTAAAGCAGAATATTTTCCACCACTATAAATACCTGCAGGTTTATGATCGTTCAATAATTCCACTGCCTTATCGTCGTAACCATCATTAAGAACCGGACCATTATCTGATGTAAAAATGACTAACGTGTTTTCTTCAAGACCTAGTTTTTTTAATGATTCCATTACCATTCCAACAGTGTGATCCATTTGCATGATAACATCACCTCTAACTCCCATTTCTGATTTTCCTTTCCAATCATTATTTGGTAAACGAGGAACGTGAATATCATGAAAAGCAAAATATAAAAAGAAAGGTTGATCTTTATGTTTTGTCATAAATTCGTTTGCTTTACCAGCTAAAACGTCAGGGAACTCTTCATCTTTCCAAATTGCTTTTTCCCCTCCAGACATGTAGCCAATTCTTGAAATACCATTAATTATTGTCTTATTGTGCTGTTTATCTGCTGGCTGGCGTCTTAATTCTGGGTTTTCTTCTCCAGTTGGATAAGTGTTACCAGGTTTCTTTTTATAATTAACTACTAGAGGATCATTTTTATCTAAATTCACCACATGATGATTTTCTAAATACACAGCAGGAACTCTATCTCCAGTTGCTGGTAGCAAGAAAGAATAATCAAATCCTATTTCTAATGGACCAGGTTTAACAGCTTCATTCCAGTTAACGCTACCATTACCTAAACCTAAATGCCATTTACCTACAACACCCGTTGCATACCCTGCATCTTTTAGCATGTCGGGCAAAGTCTTTTTGTTTGTATCAATCAATAAAGGAGCATCACCTGGTAAAATTTGTGCTTTCTTTCTAAAAGCATACTCACCAGTTAGCATTGCATATCTTGAAGGTGTACAAGTCGCATGTGGAGAGTGAACATCTGTAAAATTAATTCCACCTTGAGCTAAATTATCTATCACTGGTGTAGTTGCTCCTTTTAATCCATTTACTCCAACATCACCATATCCTAAATCATCTACATAAAAAACGATAATATTTGGTTTGTCTACTTTTTTATTTGCTTGTCCATCTAAAGAAGTTCCTTTACTACAAGAAAACATTCCCATTAATGCTAGTGCGTAAATACTTTTAATTTTCATACTCTTCTGTTATTTGTTTATTTCTTCTCTGAGTCAATTGTTTAAAATAGATCTATTAAAAAATTACTCTGATGCATATTCGTTGATAGTTAAGGTTTATACTAGCAGAAAAAATTATTTTATTAGCAGATTAGCGTTTCAATATAATTGTCCATTTTTTAAATACATCTTTTCTATTTGATAAACCTTACTTTAAGAATACTTTCAATTTATATTGATTTTGTAGATCATAGTTGAATTTTTCACTCTTATTTCTGTCTAAATTCGTCAATATCAATTTCTGCTTCTTACAATTTCCCTTATGTTCAATCTTGCAACTGAACATAAGGAAAACCGAAGCGATTCTATTAGCATTTTCTCTTATAAGTAATCACAGTTATGCTATAAAAAATTAGAATCTTAAAAAATCCTTTGATGTAAATTAACTATTAATAGTTTGACTTACACTTAAAACAAATGTAGCCGATTTGTAAATCAAAAACTGTAATAATCCTCACCAATTGTAGCATAATTTTGACTTAGATATGACAATAATTAAGCAAATAGCATAAAAAACCATCAGATTAACAGTAATCATCAGTAATCTGAAAAATGCTTTCCGTTCCATTATAAAGCTAATAAATATTAACCAAGACGAATTCCATCTGTACTATTGCGTATAAAATGATAGTTTTAGTCTGAATAAAAATCATTCTATGATTAACTAATTTATTGAAAGAGCAATCCTATTATGAAAGCCACATTTAACGTATTCATTCTAATTGTGTTATGCTGTATTTACACGGAAACTGTTAATGCACAAATCATTTTAAAGACACCTGTGTCTATTAATAGGTCTTCTAAATTATATGCTAATAAAGAAATTATTATTCAAGGTGGCTTTGACCCTACAGTTCAATTTAGAGGTAGTAGTACAGATACGCTTAAAGCTAAAAAGATCACTTTAGAGGGAAATTTACAAATCGTAGGAGCATTAATTACAAATGCTGAAATTGTAGTATCAGGTAGTGTTAATAATCAAAAGCAACAATTTGCTTCATCAATTTCTGGTGATAGTATAAGTACACAAAAGTATATTTCATTTGAGAAAGTGAACACTATATCTGCTTATAATATTGCTAATTACCTTAGTGCTGACGATAAAATTATCATCAATTCTTCTGCAATACTAAATAATAACATTTATGCGAATGATGTAAATATCCAGCATGGTTTACTTCAATTTAGAGGAAAGGAAGCTAATATTGGTAACATCTATATAGCTAAACATAGTAACCTTAGCATAGTAGATACAGCTTCTGTCATTATTTCAGAAAGTTTAAGTATTGAAGGAAATGATTTTGAAATTCAGAATGATGGGTTAATTAGTTTTACTGAAAACAGTATTTTAGATTTATCTAGCATAAAACAGCCTAATGATGTTTTGTATCTTATGGGAAAAGGTACGTTCAAATTTTCTGAAAACACCTCAGTAGATTTTGGTAAGCTAGACGATGAAAATTTATCATATGCTTTAAATTGGAGCATACCCAATTGCAATTTTATACCAGACAACAACCTTGTTACTTGCGATTATCTTTTAAATACATCTCCACCTATTGCATTAATATCATTTACAGGAAAAATTGAACAGGGAAAAAATACACTACACTGGTCTACTTCGTCAGAAATAAATTGCGACTATTATATAATTGAAAGAGCAATAGATAAAAATGATTGGGAAGCACTTGATCAAATTAAAGTATATGATGATCGTTTAATAAAAAGTACTTACTTCTGGCAAGACCATTTAAGTGAAGCTTTTTATTATAGAATTTTACAAGTTGATATTGATGGTAATTCTGAAGTGTTTGGTCCAATTCAGGTGGGTGGCAATGAAGCGATATTTAATGTAAAAGTAATTCCAAATGCACCGAAAGATAAAACTGCTATTTTAGAACTAAATGCACTTGATGGGAGTATCACTACTTATGAAATTTATAGTACTAATGGATATTTAATGCGTCGAAAAACACTCGATACTAGTAAGGTAGAGAGTAAAAAAATCCCTTTAGATTTCACAGACTTAGACCAAGGGCAATACATCATTAGAGTAAATAATGGGCAATCTATTGCTACAGAGAAAATTGTAATTCCTTAAACTCTCATTTAAATCATTGAAATAATCACAATTTAAGATCGTTCATTCTAATTAAAACGAGTAATAAACTATATTACAATCTTTATTAGTATATAAAGTATATAGACTTTGGATGCTAATAAAATTATATGTTATTTCGTGTAACAAACATTTAAATATAAAATACAAATGATCTATAATTCAATTCTCGAAACAATAGGACAAACTCCTATTATAAAAATTAATAAACTCTTCTCGAATAAGTATAATGTATTTATTAAAGCTGAAAGATTTAATCCTGCGAGTAGTATTAAGGATAGAATTGCTTTAGCTATGATTGAAAAAGCGGAAGAAGATGGACTTTTAAACAAAGACTCTGAAATTATTGAACCTACTTCTGGAAATACAGGTGTAGGTCTTTCTATGGTTGCTGCAGTAAAAGGATATTCAATTACTCTCTGTATGCCAGAATCTATGAGTATTGAGCGTAGAAAATTAATGGCAAGTTATGGAGCTAAATTAGTACTTACGCCTAAAGAGAAAGGTATGAAAGGTGCAATTACCAAAGCAGAAGAATTAGCTGCCGAAAATAAAAATGCTTGGATTCCTTCTCAATTTGATAATCCTGCCAACGTAAATATCCATGCTACAACAACAGCTCAAGAAATTATTGAGGATTTTCCTAACGGATTAGATTATTTAATTACAGGTGTTGGTACAGGCGGACATATAACTGGTGTTGCTAAAGTGCTTAAAGAAAAATGGCCAAACCTTAAAGTATTTGCTGTAGAACCAGAAGTAAGTGCAGTTATCGGTGGAGGTGCTCCTGGTCCTCACCCATTACAAGGAATTGGAGCTGGTTTTATTCCAAAAAACTTAGATACCACTTTATTAGATGGTGCTATTGGTGTTGATGCTGAAAAGTCTAAAGCTTTTGCAAGAGAATTAGCACTTAAAGAAGGTTTCCTTGGTGGAATTTCTACTGGAGCATCTTTAGCTGCTGTAGACAAAAAATTAGCAGAGATACCTGAAGGAAGTTCAATTCTTACATTTAATTATGATACAGGCGAAAGATACCTTTCAATTGAAGGATTGTTTGGGGTGTAATTAGGCTATAAATAATATTTAAAGGAGTCATTGATGTGAAATTAATGACTCTTTTTTTTATGCAAAAAGAAACCCCACCTTTAATCAAAAGATGGGGTTAATTACTTACTAGATATTTATATTTTTAATGTAATACTAAGATTACTTGTTCTCTTATTTTGTGTTATACTAATATAACATATTTAATTGTATAAGTTACAATTACTAGACCAATTCTTAGATTAATTCAACTTTTTTATAATTTTAGACATAAATAACTTATTTACAAGATGTTACTATTCTATTTTTTTATTTTTTAGTTTTGCAATTTCTGATAAACCTAAAATTTTGATTAAAAATATCATATGTTTGTTTAAACAAATTTTTATTTTAAATTTGTTTAAACAATAATAACACGAACCTGTTTTACTAATTATTCAATCTAAACACACTAAATTCTAACGTTATGAAAAAGTTATTTATTTTCACTTTTATTTCTCTTCTAATTTTTGGTTGTTCTGAAGCTGTTATCGATGATGATAACACAGGTACAAATGACAACAATGTAATTGAAATTCCTGAAGAGGACGATGATACTGTAGCCGAAGAAGCTGTAGTTTATGACCCTCATGTTTTAACAATTGCAGATAACTATTGTATTTCTTGCCATAGTGGTAGTAGTCCACAAGCAGGCATTAACTTATCTGGTTATACAAATTTTAAATTTCAGACTGAAAGCGGTAATTTATTATCAAGAATAAATAACAGTTCAAACCCTATGCCTCCTTCTGGTTTAATGCCACAAGAAGAAAGACAACGTATACAAAAATGGGTAGATGATAACTTTCCTGAAAAATAGAAACTCATGAAACAACTTACAATCTTATTACTCTTCATTAGTATTACCTCTTTCGGACAAAAATATATAACTAAAACTGGTCAAACTGATTTCGAAGCATCTGTAAAGGCTTTTGAGCCTGTGGAAGCAACTAATAATAGTACAACAGCAATCATTAATATTGAAACAGGAGAAGTTGCTGCTCTGTTATTTATTGCCGCTTTCGATTTTAAAGTAGCCCTGATGCAAGAACATTTTAATGAAAATTATATGTCTTCAGATAAGTATCCAAAGGCTACTTTTAAGGGTAAGATTACAAATTTTGACGTTAATGAGGTAAGTGATATCCCTAAAGATTTTGACTTAAAGGGAACACTCACAATAAAAGGTATACCAAAAGAAATTCAAGCGATAGCAACATTGTCTTTTAAAAAAGACTCTCTAATTGTTAAAACTGCTTTTGATGTCGCCCCTTCAAATTTTGATATAAAAATACCTAGTATTGTAGAAGAAAAGATATCCGAAAATATTCATATATCTATAAACTATGCACTCAAAAAAAAGTAAACTACTAATCCTATTCATAATAGTAAGTAGTGCTTTAATTCTATCAATAGCTTACATTTTTAAACCTCCAGCTACAATAGAAAATAGTAGTGTGAGTTTTAATGGTGAAGCTGTTGATTTTATTAATAAAATAGAAAGCAACTCTTCAACTAACTATGTTGCAAAAGTAATACAGCTAAATGGAACTATAACTCAATTAGAAGAAAAAGGAATACAGCTTAATAATAAAGTATTTTGCCAGTTTTCTTCAACGCTTCCAAGAAAAATAACCAAAGGTTCTAAAATTACTATAAAAGGGAAATACATTGGTTTTGATGAGTTACTAGATGAAATTAAGCTAAATAATTGTACAATAATTAAATAACTAACAATGAAATATTACCAACTATTACTCTTTCTTTTCTCCTGTACTTTTACATTTGCACAGGATGATTTATTGAACGAAATAGAAACTGAAACAATAGACTCTATCACATTTGAACAGCCTGCATTTAAAGCAATGAAAATTGGAAACCTACAATCTACTAAAGTAGGTGGGAAAGGTGATTTTTATATGTATATCTCTCATAGATTCGGTTCTTTAAAAGATGGTTGGGAAACATTTTTTGGTTTAGACAATGCAAATACAAAAATTCAACTTGTTTACGCTCTTTTTGATGGTTTTCAAATTGGGATAAGTAGAGAATCTTGGAGAAAAACATATGCAGGGAGTACAAAAATTCGTATTAAAGAGCAAAAAGATAACTTTCCTATCAATATTTCTGCTTACGGTACTTTTAATGTAAATACTCAAGTGAGTACAGAATTGTATCCAGAAATAACAGGTTCTGATCGAATGAGTTATGCTGCTCAATTCTTATTTTCTAAACGAATTAAAAAGTTATCCCTAGAGTTAGCCCCTACTTATGTTAGACAAAATCTAGTTTATAATGTCAATCAAGATCATAATCAATATGTATTGGGTATTGGAGGAAGATATAAAGTCAGTAAAAGAATGTCTGTCAATATAGATTATTCTTACAATTTTAGTAGAGCTAGTGATTCTGATTTCAAGGATCCTTTAACTGTTGGCTTAGACATAGAAACAGGAGGTCATGTTTTTCAACTTTTATTTACAAATGCTCAATCTACAAACGAACCCGGCTTTATGAGTTATGCCGAAGGAGATTGGAGTACTGGTGATATTTTCTTTGGGTTTAACATTGTAAGAGTCTTTTAAGCAGCAATTGTTAATTATAAAATGGCAAAGCTGTCAATTGTACAATTTTAAGATAAAATATACTTATTTATTAAAAAATAAACTATATTTGCCTTACTACTACAAACTTATTTAACAATCACCACAATCAAGTATGTTAAACCTATTCTTTAAATCATTTTTTGTCTTTGTATTTATTTTCATGTGTACTGCTACAACACAGGCTCAAAAAATAGATTTCATTGTTAATTATAGTAAGACAAACAGTGTTGGTGATGTACACCAAATGAGTTTAAATGGTGTTGGAATTGATATTAGAAAAAACTTTTCTAAAATACCTATTTCAATTGGAGTAGCTTCATCTTATAATTTTTCTGAAAAAGAGTTGACCTCAGAGATCAATTCGCCTATACCAGATAGTGACCTTAAAAACTTTGTAATCGTTCCTTTTCAATTAAATGTTCATTATAATTTTAATAGAAGAGGTATAATTTCTCCATTTATAGGTTTTGGAGGTAGTGGTTATTTTATTGAACAGGGCTATATGATTTCTCATTATGCACTTGATCCGAATGGGAATAATAATGTGAAAGAAATAAAAGCAAGTAGTGTAAGTTTTGGATTTATTGGTGAAATTGGATTTACTACATCATTTTTTGATAGAATAAACCCATTCTTCAGTTTAAAATACAATTATGTTCCAACAAATGAGTTCAATATAAATTATAGTAATATTAGTGTAAACTGTGGTTTATCTTTCTAAAAAAAAATAGAGCCTATATCTCTATAGACCCTACCTTTCACGTTCCAAAAATTATATTTTTAATGCATTAATCCTTTTGTTGGCATTAAGTGTTTATATTTTCTTAATCCCTTTACTAATGCACGTGTTTTTTGTAAATGTAATTGCAAAACTTTCCAATGATTTATGTACGCAGACTTTGGAGCAACTATCCCTTTTTCTAACTTTTCTATAGTCTCCAATACTTTAACAGATACCCAATCAGCAGAACATTCTAGTGTCATTCGTTTACCATCATAATCAAATTGTGGAAGTGCATTTTCGTTACACTGTCCAAATTGCTGACGGTTTAAAGATGGACATTTTCTTAATAAATAATCTTCAAAGCACATATATAAATGCTCGTAAGAATTTAGCATCATATTTAAATTGTAGTACGTACTTTCAACTAAATAATTTTCTGCATTTTTAGTTGAGTTTTTACAAAATGTAATTAACTCAAGCTGTTCTTTTTGTTGTTTAGGGTACATATTCATTGCTGTAAGTTTTTTGTTATTCATCTCAATTTATTGAAAAGAATTAAAAAACAAAAACTTTTAATGTATTTTTTACACTAATTAATAACAACTATAAAATTGATTATTTATTTAAAATTAGTCTAAATATTATTCATGCATTTATATAAAAAAAACAATTAAATACACCCCTGATAATAAGAAATTTTAAAATGAAAACTTGAAATGTAACCGATTGAAATAAGTAGTTTTATATACATTACAATTCAGTATAAAATGTTTGTAAATGCTTATAAAATGGCCGATAATCACCTTTCTAGATCTCAGTCGATTTACTTATCTAACCATTACAATTTTATCTAAGAAATAAAGATTTACAATTTTCAATTGACTTTGGTCATCAATTTACTTGATCGGCATCATGCTAAACAAACCCGATTGTTAATACATTTATCAAATAATGTTCTAAACAACACTTATTAAATACTAATTAGATTATAAGAAAATGAGTAAGAGATTTAAACCACATTAGGTCAAGTTATCTTTTTAAAAACAAGTGATTGACCATGTCTAAATGGTGTAAGAAATGAAATTGAGCGTAACCTAAAAAACCATATATAAAATCTATCTTTAACCGACCAATAAACAACGGTAGATTCCAATAACTACATTGATAATTAGTAGAACAATTAAAAATGATACAAACCACTAATTTGTTTGCTAACTATCTTAAACAACACAAAAGGTTCGACAACCACATTTTATAATAAACACCATTACTTGATCGAAATTTCTGATTTCTGTTCAAGGTAGTAACCGACTGTATTCTAAAGTAAATCATGTTTTCTAAAATATGATACTGGAACAATACACTCTAGATTTTATAAACAACACACAAGACAAACAAGAGCTAAAAGAGTAACGATTATGGATCAAAAAAATTCCAATGTAAAATATCCTGGTGTACGTGTAGCAATGGATGGCAACACGGCCGCTATTATGTGCGAAAGAGAATCTACTGATGCTGCAGGTGCTTACCCTATTACCCCTTCTACTCAGATGGGAGAATATTGGGCTGAAGAAGCGGCAAAAGGACACCTCAATATTTCTGATAAACCTTTAATTTTTATAGAACCAGAAGGTGAACATGCAGCAGCAGCAGTAACTGCAGGTTTATCTATGACAGGACAACGGGCAGCTAACTTTTCTTCAGGACAAGGGATAGCTTATATGCACGAGTCTCTTTATGCAGCAGTAGGTAAACGCCTAACGTATGTGCTAAATATTGGCGCAAGAGCAATGACAAAATCTACATTAAATGTACATGCTGGTCATGATGACTACCATGCCATTGATGATACTGGATTTTTTCAGATGTTTGCTAAAAAAGCACAACATGTAGCCGATTTAAATATCATATCTCACAAAATTGCGGAGATGGCTTTAACACCTGGTGTTATTGCTCAAGATGGTTTTTTAACTACGCACTTGATCGAATCTTTATCACTTCCAGAACGCGAATTAATCAAAGAGTTTTTAGGAAGACCTGATGATATTATTCCTACTCCAACAGCCGCCCAAAAAATTATTTACGGAGACACAAGAAGAAGAATTCCAGAAATTTGGGATGTAGATAATCCATTAATGGCGGGTATTGTTCAGAACCAAGATTCGTACATGCAATCTGTGGCTGCACAACGCCCATTCTTCTTTGACCATATAAAAGAAATTACCGATCAAGCATTTAAAGATTTTGCAGCCTTAACTGGTCGATTATACGAACGTGTAATGACTTACAAAATAGAAGATGCAGACTATCTAATTTTGGGCCAAGGTTCTGTGGTAACATCTGCGGAAGTTGTAGTAGATTACCTTAGAGAAACAAGAGGATTAAAAGTAGGTGTTGTAGATTTAGTAATGTTTAGACCGTTCCCTGCCGATTTAATTAGCAAAATATTAAAAGGCAAAAAGGGAATTACAGTACTAGAACGCTTAGACCAACCATTGGCTGAAGATTCTCCAATAATAAGGGAAATTAGAGCTGTTTTAACAAAATGTATTGAAAACGGTGCTAGTAAAAAGAACAAGCCCTACCCCACTTTAGCAAGCTATAAACCAGATGAGTTCCCAGCACTTTATTCTGGTTCTTTTGGTATGGGATCGAGAGATTTACAACCTGAAGGAATTATCGGTGCAATAGAAAATATGCTTCCAGAAGGCAAGCAGAAAAAACAATTCTATTTATCAATTGATTTTGTTCGTGAACACGCTTTTACGCCAAAACAACGTCAGTACCAAGAGTCGATTAAAGATGCCTATCCAAACATCCAAGATTTATCTGTTCGTGGGTCAGAAAACCCAAACCTTATGCCTAAAGGTGCGATAACGGTACGTTTCCACTCTGTAGGAGGTTGGGGTGCCATTACTACAGGTAAAAATTTAGCCATGACGTTATTCGATTTGCTTGGTTATGATATTAAGGCAAACCCTAAATATGGTTCGGAGAAGAAAGGGCAACCAACTACCTATTATTTAGCGGCAGCTCCAGAGCCTATTCGTATTAATTGCGAATATTATTTTGTAGATGTTGTTCTTTCTCCTGATCCTAATGTATTCAAGCACACCAATGCGTTAGCCGGGTTAAAAAAAGGAGGTAGTTTTATTGTTCAAAGTGATAAAGCTACTGCCGATGAAGTATGGGCAGAAATTCCAAAGCAATATCAAAAGCTAATTATACAGAACGAAATCCATGTATTTTATATTAATGGTTTTAAGATTGCTAGAGAAGAAGCAACAGACCCAGAGTTGCAATTAAGAATGCAGGGTATTGCTTTCCAAGGTGCCTTTTTCTCTGCATCACCTTTAATGGAAAAAGCTGGTCTTTCTGATGCCGCTTTATTAAAAGCTATTGAAGATCAATTACAATATAAATTTGGAGGAAAAGGACAACGTGTAGTAGACGATAACATGCGTGTTGTAAAACGTGGGTTTACTGAAGTTCATGAAATCAAAAATAAAGTTCTAGGTGCTTCTAACGGGAAAGAAGGAATGGTACTTAAAGTACCAAAAATGATGAAAGAACGCCCTGTTTCTGAATCAAAACTTAGTGATGTACATCGCTTTTGGGAGCAAACAGGAAACTTCTATCAAACTGGACAAGGAAATGATAACATAACAGATCCATTTATTGGCATGTCTGTAATGCCTGCAACAACTTCTCTATTTAGAGACATGACGGGTATTCGTTTTGAGCATCCTGAATGGGTACCTGATAATTGTACTGCCTGTGGTAATTGTTATTCCGTTTGCCCTGATACTGCTTTACCTGGATTGGTTTCTGAGCTAAAAGATGTGCTTGAAACAGTAGTAAATAGAGTGAAGAAAAACCATATAAAAGTGGAGGAACTTCCTAAGGCTACTCGTAAGATGGAAAGTAAAATCAGAACTCTTTTTGATGGAGAACAGAATAAAGGTATTTCCGTAAATGAACATATTCATGAAGTGATTCATCAAACAGTTGAAGATGAAAATACTTCGGAACAATTAAAACAAGAGTTGCTCTGGTTTAAGGAGGAATTAGGTGATTTCAAATTTGCTCTTACGCGTCCTTATTATCATCTAAATGAGAAAAAAGAAAAAGGAAGTGGTGGTTTATTTAGTATTACATTAAACCCAGCAACTTGTAAAGGCTGTATGGAATGTATAGAAGTTTGTGATGACAATGCTTTAAAAACCGTTATACAAACTGAAGGTTCTGTTGCCAAATTGAGAAGCGAATGGGACTTATGGGAAGAATTGCCAAATACTCCAGAAAAATACAATAGAATTGATGATCTAGAAGAGAAGATTGGACCGTTAGAAACATTGCTTCTTAACAAGGAAGCTTACGGTAAATTTGCCTCTGGTGATGGTGCTTGTTTAGGTTGTTCTGAAAAAACTGTAGTGCATTTATTTACTGCAACAGTCCAATCTTTAATGATGCCTAGAATTGAAAAACACATCAATTACTTAGATGAGTTGATAGTAAAAATGGAGCGTCATTTACAAGTGAAATTGATGGACACAGTCAATTTAAGTGACGCTGACATGATGTCTAAAATTGTTACAGAAATGCAAGATAGCGATCTGACAATGGCGGAGATTACTAGCAGAATTGAGCAAGAAAAAGGTAGCGAACCAATTGACCAAGAATGGTTAAGAAATACGTCTCAATTAATTGCACAACTAAAACAATTAAAATGGAGATATACTAGTGGTACAACTGGAGATGGCCGTGCAAATATGGGGATGACCAATGCCACAGGATGTACTTCTGTTTGGGGTAGTACGTATCCATATAACCCATATCCATTCCCTTGGGCCAACCATTTATTCCAAGACTCTACCTCTTTGGCTATGGGTATTTTTGAAGGACACATGGCTAAGATGGCAGATGGTTTTAAAGCAATACGAAAAGCAGAATTAGAGCTTAGTGGAGAATACAATGCATCGGAACACGATGATTACTTTACTTACTTTACATGGGAACAATTTACAGATGAAGAATGGCATTTATGTCCTCCTGTGGTTGCGCTTGGTGGAGATGGTTCTATGTATGATATTGGTTTCCAAAACTTATCTAGAATGATGGCTTCGGGTAAACCAATTAAAGTTATTGTAGTAGATACTCAAGTTTATTCTAACACTGGTGGGCAAGCCTGTACATCTGGTTTTATTGGGCAAGTATCTGATATGGCGCAATACGGCAAGGTATGGAAAGGAAAAGCAGAACCTCGTAAAGAGATTGGTTTGTTAGCTATGGCTCATCGTAATACGTATGTTTTACAAGGCACTTTATCAAACACTACGCAAATGATAGAGGGTTTTATAGATGGATTAATGGCTAAACGTCCTGCCCTATTCAACCTTTATACAACCTGTCAGCCAGAACATGGTGTTGCCGACGATTTGGGTGCACACCAAGCTAAAATGGCCGTAGAATCTCGCACCTATCCTATATTTAAATACAATCCAGAGAATGGAAAAACTACTGCTGAAAACTTTGATTTAAGTGGTAACCCAGACATGGAGAAAGATTGGCCATCGTACCAATTAAAATATATAGATAATGGTGTAGAAAAAGCAATGGATTTAGAAATGACATTTGCTGATTTTGCACTTACTGAAGCAAGGTTTAGAAAACACTTCCGTAAAGTACCTCGTGATGCATGGAACGAAAATATGGTGCCAATTGCAGAGTTCTTAAATATGGATGCTGATGAAAGAGAAGGTCTCTTCCCATTTGTTTGGGCGGTAGATAGAAAACAGCACCTAACTAGAGTACTTTGTGCAGAACCTATGGTCCAATCTTGCGAAGAAAGACGTGACTTCTGGGTAATGTTAAAAGGTTTGGCAGGCATAAAAGATACACCAGAAGAAAACCTTGAAGAAAAAATCCGTACTGAAGTGGTAGGTAATATCGCTCAAGGTTTAATGAAACTTGCTGGTGGTGATGGTAGTAGTTTAGTAGATTTGGTTCAGCCTTCAGGTATATCAGTTACTACAGAAAGTGCTACGCAAGTTGCCCCAAATGAAAATTACATGGCTCCTTGGATAGAGACAGAAGATTGTAGTGGTTGCGATGAATGTATCAAAATCAATAATAAAATCTTTGCTTATAATTCAGATAAAAAAGCATTTGTAAAAAACTCTGACGGAGGTACTTATCAAGATGTTGTAAAGGCTGCAGAAAAATGTACTGCAGGTGTTCTACATCCAGGCTTACCTAAAAATATGTCTGAAAAGAACATTGAGAAGTTAATCAAAAGAGGAGAGAAATATAATTAATGAGCAAATCCTATGAAAATGTTGACTATTCATAAGAATACATTCAAACATGGGGTTCATCCACCGGAGTACAAAGACGATACAAAAGATCTTCCGATCAGACAATTTTCTTTTGCTCCAGTGCTCATTATTCCCATGGCACAACATATTGGTTCCCCTTCGGAAATAATAGTCCGAGAAGGCCAAGAAGTTGTGCGTGGGCAATTGCTAGCCAAATCAAGTGGTTATGTATCAGTTCCAGTGCATGCACCTGTCTCAGGAATTATCCGTAAAATCGGAAATGTTCCTACTGTAGGCGGAAAAATGTCACCGGGGATTTACTTGGAAGCCTTCCCTTTTTCCGGTCAGGAAATTGCGGAAGGTTCCCCTATTCATCTTGCTTCAGCAAGTAAAGATGACATTTTAAAGGGAATTCAAGAAGCTGGTATTGTAGGTCTTGGTGGGGCGGCTTTTCCCACACATGTAAAATTAAAAGTACCTGATGACAAAGAATGTGAAGTCCTGCTAATTAATGGTATAGAGTGCGAACCGTACCTTACTACGGACCACAGGGTAATGCTTGAACAAGGAGAAGATATCATTACAGGTATCAATTACTTGCTAAAAGCTACAGGCGCAAAACGTTGTATTATTGGTATTGAAGGAAATAAAGTTGATGCTGCTGAACATCTGAAAGCATTACTTCCTGAAAATAGTCCAATTACTGTACAAGTTGTTCCTGTAAAATATCCGCAAGGTTCAGAAAAAATGCTGATCACTTCTTGTCTGGGGTTAGAAGTTCCTTCGGGTGGCTTACCAATTGATGTAAAAGCTGTTGTAGTAAATGTAGCAACAACTGCAGAAATTGGCCGCTTACTTCCTCATGGTTGGGGAATCCATGAACGTGTAGTGACCATCACTGGTCCAGGTGTAAAAAAGAAAGGAAATTATTTAATTCCAATGGGAACACCCCTCCGTTATGTATTGGATGAAGTGGGCTTAGAAGAGAATATTTCTGAAGTGTATCTAGGTGGCCCAATGATGGGCATGGCGGTATCCAATCTTGATATTTCTATAACTAAAGGAACATCTGGAATTGTGGTATTTACCGATAAGGATGTAAAAACGAACGAAAAAGTGTACCCTTGCATTAAATGTGGTGCTTGTGTTGATGCTTGTCCGTTATCGTTAAACCCTTCTAAAATGGGGATTCTTGCAAAGTTCAAAGCGTATGATAAGATGGCTGAAGAACAAAATTTAATGGATTGTTTTGAATGTGGCTCCTGTTCTTTTGTATGCCCTTCACATATTCCATTGGTTCAGTATTTCAGGTTATCAAAAAATATTGTTAGAAAACGTAAAGCTGCAGCCCATGTTGAATAAAACATTAAATATTAGTACATCGCCTCATATTACAAAAGGAAATAGTACCGATGTGATAATGAAAAACGTGGTCTATGCATTACTTCCTGCTGCAGGTTTTGCGGTATATGCTTTCGGACTAAGTGCCTTTTTTGTACTTCTCACATCGGTTGTTTCTTGCGTATTAACAGAGCATATTTTATGTAAAGTTTCTCATAAAGAAACCACAATTAATGATTGGTCTGCAATAATAACGGGACTATTATTAGGGTTAACCTTACCGCCAATTTTTCCTTTATGGATGACTTTCTGTGGTGGAGTAATTGCCATTGGTTTAGGTAAGTTTTTGTTTGGCGGATTAGGGTATAATGTTTTTAACCCTGCTTTAGTGGGAAGAGCTGTATTACAAGCTGCTTTCCCCGTAGCAATTACTACTTGGTATGAGGCTTTTCAAGGAAACCGTTTTACAGAAATAGCATCATCGGTATTGGCACTTCCTTTTATGCAGCCAATTTTTGATGGCACATCTGGTGCTACACCACTTTCTGCCTTTAAATTTGATCATGTTACTGCACCTACAACAGAGCTTATGTTTGGGTTAACAGGCGGATCTACTGGAGAGACTTGTGGAGTAATAATTATACTTGGAGGTATATACCTTATCAGTAGAAAGATGGCCAATTGGCGTATTCCAACGGCTATAATTGGGACTGTTATCCTCCTAAGTAGCCTACTTTATTTTATAGATCCACTACGTTATCCCAACCCATTATTTATGGTGTTTTCTGGAGGTCTATTATTAGGTGCGTTCTTTATGGCAACAGATATGGTTGGTTCTCCATTAACATCAATTGGTGTATGGATTTATGGAGTCTTCATCGGCATTTTAGTTGTCGTGGTTCGTGTTTGGGGTGGACTTCCTGAGGGAGTAATGTATGCTATTCTTTTAGGAAATGCTATTGCCCCTCAGATCGATAATTTTGTAAAACCGAGAGTATACGGCACATCAAAACAAAAGAAATCATGAGTACAATAAAAGAAGCTCCAGTAATAGAAGAAGCAAGTAGCTTTAAGATGCTTCAAGCCATGGTTGGAATTGGTATTTTATGTGCTTTACTAATTGTTGTTACCTACGAAACCACAAAACCTCGTATTGCACAGCTTAAACAGGCCGCATTAGAAAAAGCCATTTTTAAAGTGATTCCTGGAATTTCTAAAACAGCCGCATTCCATTTTGTAGAGGGCACTTTTGTTCCTGTTGGTAATCAAAAAAAAGTAGATCAAGTAGTTTATGCCGGTTACAATGATTCTAATGAATTAGTAGGTGTTGCCATAAATGGAAAAGGACAAGGGTATGCAGATATTATCAGTGTATTGTATGGATATAGTTTCGATAAACAACAAATTATTGGTTTCTATGTCTTAGAAAGTAAAGAAACACCGGGCTTGGGTGATAAAATTGAAAAAGATCCCGACTTCTTGGCCAACTTTACTGCAATGGATGCCTCTTTATCTGCAGACTTATCATCTATTAAAAATAAAATTACCACTACTAAAAGTGGAGAAAAAACCAATGCTTGGGAAGTAGACGGAATTACAGGGGCTACCATTTCTTCTCGTGCAATTGGTGATATTTTAGCGAGTAGTACAGAAGCCATGTTGCCTCTTATTTATAAAAATAAGAACGCATTTGTTTTACCTAAAAATCAAGAAAAAGATGGTACAACAAATTAGAGATAAAAATAAAAAAGACAGCTTTTCTGACCGTCTAAATAAGAGTCAATCTACCAACGACTTTATAAAAGGGTTATGGAAAGAAAATCCTGTCTTTGTACAAGTACTTGGCATGTGTCCTGTACTTGCCGTTACCAATACCTCATCAAATGCATTGGCTATGGGTTTAGCCACTTCTTTTGTATTATTGATGTCGAATATTCTGATATCATTACTCAGAAATTTCATTCCAAAACAAGTACGTATATCCTCCTACATTTTAATTATTGCCACATTCGTAACTGTTACAGATTATGTGATTCAGGCAATTAGTGTAGAGCTACATAAAAGTTTAGGTGCATTCATTTCTTTAATTGTGGTGAACTGTTTGATTTTAAGTAGAGCCGAAGCATTTGCTTCAAAAAATACTGTTGGAAGATCGGTGTTAGATGCCCTTGGAATGGGGCTAGGTTTTACTTTTGGATTACTCTGCTTGGGTGTTGTGAGGGAATTATTAGGAAGTAGAAGCATCTTCGGAATAGAAATATTTGCAGAAGGATTTCAGGAGTGGATTGTCATGGTCTTACCAGCAGGAGGCTTTTTTACACTCGCTTTTTGGTTGTTATTATTTAATATCATCAAAGCAAAAAAATCAACGTCATGAATCAAGAATCATTATGGAATATCTTTATTAATGCCTGTTTGATCAACAACTTTGTGTTGGCTTATTTCTTAGGTATTTGTCCTTTTTTAGGTGTATCTGGTAAAATGGATACGGCTACAAAAATGGGTGGAGCCGTAACGTTTGTAATGCTAATTAGTTCTGTTTGTGCCTTTGGTATCAATAGTTTATTGACAGCAATAGACGCTCCTTATTTACAATTAATTAGTTACATCGTGGTTATTGCCTCCACAGTTCAATTAGTAGAAATGATTGTGAAGAAAATGAGCCCTGCCCTATTTAGAGCATTAGGTATTTTCTTACCACTTATAACTACCAACTGTGCAATTTTAGGGTTAGTACTTTTCCAAACTAACAAAGGCTACGGACTTTTAGAAGGGTTTGTTTTTGCCTTAGGTGCTGGAGTAGGTTTTACTATTGCCTTAATGTTGATGGCAGGGTTAAGAGAACAATTAGAATTTGCAGAAGTACCCAAAGTGGTAAAAGGAACGGTAATTACCTTACTGATCGGAGGTGTATTATCGCTTTCATTTATGGGGTTCTCCGGTTTAGGTGGATAGCATTACCCCCTACCTGATTGGTAGCTGTGCAATTGTCTTAATGATGGTTGCATGGGTAGTAATTCAGAGCATTTGGAAAAAGGTATTTTCCGATCAGACACAAAATACCGATGCTCTTGGAGATAGAAGTAAATGCGGAAAATGTAATTGCGGTAATGTCTGTAAAAAGCAGATTAAAACTGCAAATCTTTAAAATCCAATTCATATAAAAAACAATAAAATGTCACATTTAGCAGATTATAAAACAGATATTCAGTACCAAGCAAGAGTTATTAGAACAACGCGCTTAACACCAAGAAATACAGACGAAATTAGAGAGATGGTTTTAGAAATTGATGATCCCTCATTTGAATGTAAAGTAAATCAGAGCTTTGGTGTTTTGGTAGATATAAAAGGCGATTTTGGGCAATCACAACACCATCGTTTATATAGTGTTGCTGATATCCCAGAGAAAGTAAATGGTAAAACACGTATCACTTTATTAGTAAAAAGGTGTGCTTATATCGATGATTTTAGTGGTGAACGTTACCGTGGTATAGGCTCTAATTATTTATGCGATCGCAAAGTATGTGATACTATCACTATTACAGGACCTTTTGATTTAGCCTTCCAATTACCAAAAGACCATAATGCCAATTTAATTTTAATTGGTATGGGAACAGGAATTGCTCCTTTTAGAGCTTTTGTAAAACATATCTACGAAGAAGTACACGATTGGAAAGGGCAAGTTCGGTTATTTTACGGTGCAAGAACTGGTATGGAAATGCCTTATATGAATGAGGAAAACAATGACCTTACAAATTACTATGACCAAAGTACTTTTGAAGCTATGAAAGCAGTAAGTAACCGTCCAGAATGGACCGATACTGTTGCATTAGATGATGCCATTGAAGCCAAAGAGCACGAATTACACGATATGTTGATGCAAAACAATACATATATCTATGTTGCTGGACATGAAAGAGTTCGAGAAAATTTAGACAAAGCATTTGCTACAATTCTTGGTTCAGAAGATGCTTGGTTGATTAGAAAAGCTGAAATGATTGCCGGACATAAATGGGCAGAAGTTATTTACTAACCAGCAAAGGTTACTTTTGAAGATTAAAGTTAAATTATTGATTAGAAACGCTCCTATGTGATAGTTGATAATTTACTTTTTCTTCATTAGGAAACTTGGTCATAACCTTCTTTGAGTAAAAAGATTTTAAATTTTTAAAGAAAAGAAAATGACAATAATTATAGCACTGTCAGCACTCGGTGGACTCACTCTACTACTTGCACTTATGCTAATTGTCGCCAACAAAAAACTCTACGTTTACGAAGACCCTAGAATAGATGTAGTGAATGGATTACTCCCTCAAGCCAATTGTGGTGCTTGTGGTTTTCCCGGTTGTCGGCCTTTTGCAGAAGCAGTTGTAGGTGGTAGTATACTACCAGGAAAGTGTTCTGTAAATACAGAAGAGGGACAAATTAGTATAGCCACTTACCTTGGTGTAGACCCCGGAAAAGAGGAAAAAAGAGTAGCTCGATTAGCATGTGGTGGTGGCACTAATGTTGCAATTAGTAGAGCGAAATACAAAGGTATGAAAACATGCCAAGCTTCATCATTAATTTCTGGAGGAGAAAAAGGATGTTTTTGGGGATGTTTAGGACTTGGAGACTGTGAAATTTCTTGTGATTTTGACGCCATTCAACTCAATACACACGGACTACCAGAAGTAGATGTTGATAAATGTACAAGTTGTGGCGATTGTGTAGAAGCTTGTCCGAAAGGGCTCTTTTCTATAGCTCCTATAAGTCATAAACTTTGGGTAAACTGCAAAAACTTAGATCATGGAGATGTTGTTCTAGAAGATTGCCAAGTTGGTTGTACAGCTTGTGGCAAATGTGCCATGGATGCAGAGGGTAATTTAATAGAACTTATTAATAATTTACCTACCGTTGATTATCAACAAAACCATAAAACAATCGATCCTATACAACGATGTCCAACTGGAGCAATTGTTTGGATAGATGACAAAAAAGGAATTATTAAAGGAAAAGAAAGTAAAAAGATCATTAGAAAAGGAAAAATGAAAGAAGGAATATCATAACTCTAAATACTTCTCTTACTCTTAGTTGCCAAGTAGATTACTTGGCAACTTTCTATTTTAAAAGCTATTACTTATTTTGTTGAAGAACCTCTTTTTTTATTTAAAACCGAATAGTTTTTCTTTCAAACAGCTAGAGAAAATTTTATTTTAAAAATAATAAAATACACAACCACACATGTATTTGTATTTAATTATTTATTATATAGTTTTGTAGCGTTAATGGTGTATGACTATTTAATATTTTAAACTTACTCTCTCAATTCATAATTAAAAACGACTAAAGGAATATAATCCTATTAATAGTTTTATCAGCTATTAAAATTATACATTTTAAAACTATTCAACTCTAAAGAACAAACGCTTACATGAAACTTTTTCTCCTATTAAACTATATCAGTTTAATACTCTTTTCGTTGCCTATATTTGGTAATGATCGTTTACCCGAAGTGATCTATTTAAAAAAGAAAACACATTTAAATATTGAACTCGTAAATGGCTTACTTAACATTACAGAAGCTCATGATGATGAAAAATTATTTGTATCAAACATAAAAAGTCATTCAAGAGAAGATATTTATTTCAGTGATTTTGACGAAATTAAGTCTATTGAGGCTTACTCCTTTATTCCCACATCAAAAAAATTAAAAGGTATAAAAGTAAAAAATTTCGACACAAGTGATGTTGTTCAAAAAGGTATATTCTATAGCGGTTACAAGAACACTTCCTTTGTTTATCCACAACTAATTGCAAATTCTGGAGGAAAATTACTCTACACTAAAAATATTAAGGATGCACATTTCATCTCTCCTTTTTATTTTCAAGATAACTACCCAATTAAAGATGCTGAATATTCTGTAACATTCCCTAGTAATGTAAAAATCAATTATTTTACTTACGGAGAAAATAAAGATGATATAGTGATGAGTACGTTAACCGAAAAGGACAAAACTACTTATACATGGGTTCTAAAAAATATCGATGGCTTTAAATATGAAGAAGATAGTCCTTCTAAAACATATACTGCTCCACACATAATTGTACTCGTTGATTCTTATGAATATTTAGGAAATAAAATTAATGTATCCTCTAGTGTAAGTGATCTCTACAAGTGGTATGCAAGTTTAATAAATAAAGTAAATCCATGTGACGTTGAACAATTAGAAGATGAATTAAGTAAAATTATTTCTCCAACAATGGAGAGAGAAGAAGCTAAAAAAGCCGTCTTCAATTGGGTTCAGAATAATATAAAATATATTGCTTTTGAAGATGGAATGGCTGGTTTTATCCCAAGAAGTGCTTGCGATGTCTTAAATAAAAGATACGGTGATTGTAAAGATATGGCACATTTACTTTATTCATTTTACCAGGTGATGGGTGTAGATGCTCATTTAACTTGGATTGGAACAAGAAAAAAGCCCTACTCGTACAAAGACCTTCCAAGTACTATAGCAGATAACCATATGATATGTGCTGTTTCAGACAACGACACAACGCTTTTTCTAGATGCAACCAATCCTTTTTCTAAATACGGAACACCTAGTAGTATGATACAAGGAAAAGAAGCACTTATTGGCAATGGTCCTATTAAATATGAAATAATTAAAGTACCAGAATTAAGTGCAAATAATAATAGTAGAACGGATAGTATTTGGTGTTCTATAAATGATACTAATTTAGAGGGGCACTTTACTTCTAGTTTTAAAGGTTACTTTAAAGAAGATTACTTAATAAATGACTACAAATCTGATATTAGAAAAGATAAACAAGGATTGAGAGATTTTCTTTCTATTGGAAAAAATAATATTAAGATTGATTCTATACGTAAAGAGGGTTTCTCCGACAAAGAACTACAAGGAATTGTGCATCTTAAATTTGAAGTACCTAGCTATTCTAGAAAGATAAGCAACAAATATTATGTAAACTTAAACATTCACAAGCCTAAGGGAAATGAAAAATTAGACGAGGAAACTCGTACAGCTCCTTTTGAAAAAGAGTATAAATATACTTTATCGTCTACTACAGTATTGACTATTCCAAAAGGTTATACGGTTCATTTTGTACCAGAAAATAAACTCAAAGAATGTACGTATGGTGCTGTAGAAACAGTATATGATTTAAAAGATAATAAGGTAATTTATACAAAAACCTTTGTCTCTGATTTTTTATTACTTCAACCCGCTTCTTTTTCAAAATGGAATCAGTTTATGGACGAAGTATCTGAAATTAATCAAGAAAATGTAATATTAAAACAAACTCAACTACAATAACATGAAACTAAACTATATCATATTAATAACATTGATGTTCTTGGCATCAAATACTTTTGCGCAAACGCTATATCATGAAAAATACAGTTGGAAAACCTCACCAAAAATTACTGAAATCAGTGAAAAAAATAAAGAATACGAAGCTGTTGTAATAAGCGACAATTACTTTATTGAATGTAACATTCCTTTTAATGGACAACCAATAACATATAGTACAAATCATAAAATTGTACATATTAATAGTGATGTAGGAATAGAAAAATACAATAAAGTATATATTCCAATTCAAGGAAATTCTACTATTATTAATTTGCAAGTAAGATCTATTGGTGTAGATGGTAACGTTACAACAATACAAAAAGATAATATTAAAGAGCTCAAGAATGTAAAAGGTATTAGTAATGTAAAGATTTTTGCGATTGAAGGTCTTGAAGTCGGTGGAGAAGCTGAGTATTTATATACGCTAAAAGCACCTATTACTCCTTTGGGCAGTAAAACAATACAATCTGATGTACCTGTACTAGAAGCCAATATTAGACTGATTTATCCAAAACAATGGACTTTCGAAACAAAATCTTACAATAAACTTGCTAGTGCAAAAATAAGCCAAAACTCTACAAGTAAGAAAACTACTTATCTAAAGCAATTGAATATCCCTGCTTTTCAAGAAGAAGAATATGCTTATAACTCCTCAAAAATGATGAGGTTTGATTACAAACTAGTCAATAATGGATATAAAAAGAATCTCTTCTCTTGGTATTATATTACAAATAATATTGTAGAAAGTTTTTCATCACCAAAGACCGCAAAAGTTGCTAATAAGTTCGTAAAAGAAATAGCAAAATCGAACCTCTCAGATGAGGAGAAAATTATTGCTGTAGAGAATAAAATAAAATCAACAATTCGTCTAGAAAAAGGAAGTGGTGATAACTTTACAAACCCAAAGAACATTATAGCGAATGGTTATGGTAACCTTAGAGGTATATATAAGCTTTATATTTATTGTTTTGCAGCATTAGATATTAAAAATCAATTGGTATTTGGATCGAGTAGATACGATGGTTTTATTGATGAAGATTTTGCTACTTTTAGTTCTATAAATGATATATTCTTCTACTTCCCGAAATCACACAAGTACTTATTACCTGAATCATATCATATGAGATATGGTACTGTTCATCAAGGTTTGATTGATACTAATGCAGTTTTTATTTCATATTATGTTGAATTTGGGAAGCTAAAGAGACAATTAGATAGCTTTAAAAAAATCAATGGTCTTGCTGCAGAATTTAATAATGTTGGTGTGATTGCCTCTATTAATTTTGATGAAAATTTATCTTTACCTAAAGTAATATTAGAAGATTATGCACAAGGGTATAGAGCATTTTCTTACCGTTCAGTAATGCAAAGTGGTGGATCAGGAATCCAAGAAAAATTTGCTAAAGATGTTATTCTAAGTGCTTTTGAGAATTTTGAAGTTGAAAAGATCGAATTTGAAGGGGTAGACATGAAATTATCTACTGATCTAGATAATTATTTTAGAATGAAAATGGAGTTTACATCACCTGAACTTGTTGAAAAAGCGGGTAATGAATACTTAATTTCAGTGGGTAAAATTATTGGTAAGCAATCTGAGTTATATCAAGAAAAAGAAAGACAACAAGATATTGTGATGAGTACAATTACAAAGTATCATCATGAGATCACTATAAATATTCCAAAAGGATATAAATTAGAAGGCTTAGAAAATATTAAAGAGGAACATGCCGTAAACTTAGAAGGAGAAAAAGCAGCCTATTTTGTATCTGACTATACGCAAAGCCCATCTTCAATAACAATTACTGTAGATGAGGTTTACGAAACAATTTTTTTCCCGAAATCTAGTTATCAATATTTTAGAAATGTAATTAATGCAGCTTCAAATTTTAATAAACTTACACTTGTATTAATTAAAGATCAAAAAGAATTATAAATTATATAAGAGCTTTCCATAAATTGGGAAGCTCTTTTAAAACAACAATTAAATGAATCAAATAAGAGCCGTTTTCGATGAGAAAACTATCACGGTATATCAAGCTTACTCAAAACATATAGCCCTGCCTGCTGTACGAGCACAAAAATTTGTACCGCCTTTCAAAATGGAAAGAATGACATGGATAAAGCCCTCATTCTTATGGATGATGTACCGTTGTGGTTGGGCACAAAAAGAAGGACAAGAGCATGTTTTAGCAATAACTATTAAACGTGAAGGATGGGAATGGGCAATCAAAAATTCATGTTTATCTCATTTTGATGCTACAATTCATCACTCAAAAGAAGAATGGAAAGAAGCTGTAAAGAATTCTCCTGTTAGAATTCAATGGGACCCTGAACGTGATATTCAACTAGAAAAATTAGCCTATCGATCTATTCAAGTTGGACTTTCTTTGGAAGCTGTTTCTCTATATGTAAACGATTGGATAGTTGATATTAAGGATATCACATCTACTTGCAAAGAAATGTATACTTTAATTGAAAAAGGAGAAATTGAACAAGCAAAACAACTTCTCCCTTTAGAAAGAAAGTACCCCTATGAATTTTAAAACTACTTGGCTAATTTTTTCTTTTTGGGTTTATCTTTTTCCCAAATACCTTCAAAAACAACTTCTCCTTTTTTATCAAAAATAACCCCAAAACCTTCACGGAGATTGTCAGACCAAAAGCCTTCGTATTTTTCCCCAGAATTAAAATAATACACTCCAAAGCCATCACGAATTCCCTTTTTAAAGTTCCCTTCAAATCGGTCACCATTTACCCAGCTATATGTGCCTTCACCGTATCTTTTATTATTTTTCCAATATCCTTCATAGAAACCTTTCTTCTCAAAAATTGCATACCCAAAACCATTTGCCATATCATTTGCTACCTCCCCTATGTAATCAATTTCGGCGTTATCCTGATTAATAAAATGAAGTTTATCAATAGCTTTGTCTTTTACCACAAGTTCATGTTTAAGGCTGATAATTTCACCTTCAGAATGGTACAAATCCGTTTGAAGTTCTTCTTGATTTGTCTCTAAAATTTGATAATTCTTTTTAAGTCGGTTTATGCTATCATTTAAATTTACTTGCTTCCTTTTTAAAGATGAGATATACCTTTGTTTACTGTAATAACGCTTTTCGAGCTCATTTACCATCTCATAAGGCACCTTTTTATTATCTATATAATCCAAAGCGTAGTTAGTATAATCCGTGGTACTATACATACTATCAATACTTTTAAATAATCTCAGCGCTTTTTCATAATCATCTGCCAATAAAAAAGAATCTGCTTTTACTCTTAAAGCTAAATTGATATTTTCTCCTTCTACAGCCTCTAATTTTTCAATTTTAGCTGCTAATGCATTAATATAATTATAGGTATAATAGCCTACTGGAAATAGTATAAAAAGTGAAACTAATGATACAATTTTTTTCATAATTTAATTTATTAATAGCCTAAGTTGATTTTAGGAAGTTGGCTTCCGTTCTTTCTAGAGTCTAGTCCAATAAATACATTGAATCTAAAGATATTACTTGATTTATATTCATAACCACTCGATTTCTGACCGAGGGTCCACATGTGTCCTGCAAACAAGGTTACTTTATTACTTAGTACATAACCAAAACCATTGTATGTTCTAAAATCCTCAAAAGGGTTATAAACAATCGATTCTCCTGAGTGCATAAAGATTTCTACACTTGGAGAAAAGTATAACGTATTTTTTGTAATCGTAGGTTTATTTATAGGAATATATGCAAATAATTTATAGCGAAACCTATTTGTAAATTCAAACTCAGCTCCTATATCATTGTCCTTTTTCCACCTGTGTTCCACACGAAATTGATGATACATTTTCACACGACCCATCATCGGCATTTTTAATAACCACTGATGCCAAATTCTATGTTCTAACACATAAGGTTCATATTCATCGCTGTAAGGATCTGGAGAGAAGTTTACCACCAATGCTGGACCGATAACCGCTTCAAAATAATCGTTGAAAAAGATGTTTAAACCTGCCCTGTTGTAAATCTGTCGAGGTCGACCTACGTAACTATTTACATCATCTAGACTATTTCTAGTTCTGTAATGGTGTTCTCCATAATATCCAAAATATTTAGAAAATCGAGCTTTTATATACAGACCATTCCAAATACCTGTCTCTTCCATATTCGTTACCGAATGTTCTTGAGCAGAAACATGAATTGATAGTAAACTGTACATTAAAATCAGTAGTAAAATTGATCTTAGCATAAAATAATAATGAAGTTAAGTGTAGTATAAATTAGATGTAGTAATTATTTATATAAGTTTATTGAAGATAAAATCGAACAGGAGTACATTATGTTATTCGTAACAAATGTAGGATAGATAATTGATAAATTATTAATTTTATAATTTAATTGTTTTTTTTAGTGTTATTTTAAATATGATTGTGAATATTCACTACCCATATTTATGATAAATAATTGTTTAAATGTACATTTCAGACAAAAAAAGGCACTAAAATTATTACTAATCTTAGTACCTAAAATATTTCTTTTATTTAGAATTAGAGAGGTTTGCTAATTGGTCTCAAATTCTTTTTCCTGATAAAATGGTTTGCCTTTATTTGAAATTCCTTCAATTTCTATATGGTAATTACTTGATTTATCATCAGTAAAAAATGTTACTTGAGCTCGTCCGTTTTCATCTAAAAAGATATTTGGTTCCCACATTAAAGTTATCCTATGATCTGGCTTTGCGTGTTCATCTTTTTGAACATCATATTTTGGGGTATAAAATTCCCTACTCGTATAAAAACCAGGGCTAGTTATGGCATCAACTCCTTGTACTATGTAAGAACCTCCACCACCTTGACGGGTGTATAAAGCAATAACACCATTGGCAGAATTACTTAAATACATCGAACCACTCGCTGCATCTAGAACATCTATAAAACCAATATCTGTCATGCTCATGGTTCTTAGCATATCTACATCAGCCGGAAAACCATCTAAAACCACTGGTACTTGATCAGCTTCTAATATATTACCATCATCATCTATACTTGCAGATGCATTTAATAAGCCTGCCCTACGTAATACTTGTGCCGTTTTCATTTCCATTTGTAAGAACTCCCAAACATTATACCCACCTGCATAACTTAAAGAATCGGTCACTAATCTCGCAGTATAGTTAGTATACATTTTAGATGCTCTATCAAACTCATCTGGTTCAGCGGTATCTACAATCTCAATTTCATCTAAAATGATTGTTTTTGTATTGAACGCTCTATCTATTTTTTCAATTTTCAAAATCTCTTTTTCAAAAGCAGCTAAAGAGTTATTTGAAGGAACAACAACTCTAGCTTCTTCTATAGGTGCTGTTAGTGGTGGTTCTATTGCAAATAATGAAATATTTATAGCTGAATTTTTTGTGACTTTTGATTTCTTTGCTTTGTATTTCTTTGCCTGAAAAATAAAATCAGTTGTATCAAAAAAGACCATTCCTGTAAAAGTGAACCCGCCTAAGTCATCGGTAATTACACTTTCATGAACAAATTTACTTCCTAAAGCGGTCATGCTAATTTCTGATTGTTGTGCTTTTTTCTCGTTCCAAAAATTACTTGTTTTTCCTTTTATTGTAATTCCTGGTTCTGGGATAAAATCAACTTTTAAGCTATCTGTTGCTTTAGACAACCATTCAATTTTTCTGTATCCCTGAGTTAGCATTAATTCATCTAAATAGAAGTGTTTTTCTTTAGAGTAATCTTGGAAGTACCACATTGGGTTTTCTATAAAACCGTGTATCTCTGAAGATAGGATAAGCTCAGAAATAATATTATTTTTTTTCTGATTGATATCCACTAAATTTTTATCAACTACTGCAAGAGATGCTTCTCCAATTATTGGATTTCCATCTTCATCTTTTAATGATATATTAATATCTACCTTCTCTCTTTTTTTAAAAGATTCTTTCGCTAGAACTAAATTAACCTTTTGAGGGTGATAATTAAATATTACTCGTTCAACAATTGGCTGTAAAGTTTTATCCAGTAACGTTAATTTAACAACACCATCTTGTACATCTTTCAACTTCATTGACAAGGGTATTATTTTCCTATTAGGAGGACATTCCCACATATAGTTTATCTTACCTTTTGTTGATGCGATCAGATAACCACCGTCTTTTAAAGCTGTATCTGTTGAGATTATTTTTACACTAACTTTATCAAGACTAGAGGTTACAAATAAAGTAGTACCCACCTCATTCACCTTTGGTAATTTATATTGTTTTGGATTTTTAGAATTTTTATCTCTATCCAAGATTGCATAATATTCTTTATCTACAGCCCCCATTAAAAAGAAGCTACCCATGCCAAGTTTATTGCTTGTAACAGTTGTAACTTCTGTTCCATCTTTAGAAAAAATAGAAGCACTAAATTGTTCTCCAAAACCACTTTTATTTACTAATTTAACCCCTACTTTAGAGGCTACATCGTTTATCAATTTCCCTCCCTCCGGAAAAAATTGAAGATCTAATTTCTGGGTTCTATTAAGTACTTGTTCATTAGAAGCTCCATCTTCTAAAACGATACCTTCAGACCTTAAAGAATCTGGATTAATTTGGTAAATGTGCACTTCTTGAGTAAAGAATGTACTATCTCCAAAATTTCTCATCCAATTTGTATATGCTCTTAACCTATACCTACCTTCTGGTAAGTCTGAACGCAATTTAAAGTCACCATTACTATGTTCTCCAACTGCGTAAATATCTTTATTTTCAATAATCTCTCCTTCAGGATCTAACAATTCTACTTTCACATTTTTACTCCATTGATCTGGTAAAAGTGTAGAGGCTTTTCTTAGGTAAACCTTAAACCATATATTTTCTCCCGCGATATAATAAGGTTTATCTGTATGAAGATAAATAGCATCATTAACCTTAATTCTTTTAATATCATTTATCTTTTTTATAAGTATGTCTATGGCAGGTACCTTGTCCATACTAATTAGAAAATTAGTAAAAAATACTAATCCCAAGAGTAGTGCGAGTGTTTTTAATTTGTTCATTTTTGCGTAGTCAAGTTGCCTAATTCATAGGCTTCAGTAAGTCATTCACATTTCAATTATAAGTTACAAACTTACACTTTTTTTGTTAATAATAATGATTAAACACCTTAATAAACATTAAAAAATAAGTTAATTAATGTGCAAAAGTACCTTCAATTTCTGACCTATGTACAGGTGTTTTTATCTGATCATCAATGGAGATAATTTCTGCTTGATACTGATGATTTACTAGAAGATTACCTACTGATAATTTTACAGCAAGATTATCTTTTACTGGCAGTTCAATGTTCAAATTAATAATATCATCAATTAAAAATATTGGGCCTTTGTATTCAATACCAGATGGAGAATAATCTGATGACAAGTAAAGTTGTAAATATTCAGGTTGCTGATGTAAATTATTTGCAATTTCCTTCTGCCTTACAATAAAAGCAAGATCAAAATAATTTGAAAAATAAGAAAATAATTCCGTAAAATCTGTTTTAGTTTTCGCACAATTACTCATTACTATATTAGAGTTATGTATACCTCTAAAGTGAAAATAGAAACTCTCAAAACTCATTACTTTTGAAGTATTGTTTGGATAATAACCTTTCAGTTCTCCGTTTTGAAATGCTGATAACAGCGTAATTCCAATATGCTTTAATTGTTCATTTCCTTTATGGGCAGTATGTACACGTTCTTTATAAGATATATTCGTTTTTTGTCTACTTTGAGAGTACCCTAAAAAAGTATGAAGTAACAAGATGATCAATAAGTATTTTTTGTTCATTTTGCTTCGAATTTTGATATGAATTTTGATTTCTGAACAGGGTAGTTGTTTATATCAAATACTAATTGATATGTAATATTTTTATCAGATAACAACTCATCAATTTTGTTCGTCATTTTACCTATAACTATTTGATCTGTATTCTGACTTCCCTTCTTATAAAAAACAGTTATATCAGATCTTTTAACGGATTTTAAAAAACCAAAATTACCAACCAAACCATCATTTTCTACATTGTAATACAATAATGTATTCAATCCCTTGTAATGAACATAGACTTTATCGATATCTTTAGAAACCTTTACCAGTAATGGAACAAAATCTTCATTATCCATTATATAATCATAATTGTATAAACCATTACTTTTTATTCCTAGCGTTTTACCAATAAACTTAAAAGTTTCACTTTCTTCTCCACACCAACAATCGTCACCCCATTCTCCGTTTCCTTCGTTTATAGATTCTATAGCAGAACTCCCCCAATCATCATCGTCAGAAGCTATGTTTGTTGCATAGTTTAAAACAGGAGAATGTAATTCATTCCATTCACTTTCTTCTTTATCTAATTTAAAACCTTTATATACCGCATTATCCATTTCATCTGATGGGAATTCTACAATAACTTCTCTTACAACTTTTAAAGGTGTATTCTTTGATAAGAAAGTAATTTCAAACATTCCTCCCGAAATGTAATTCCCTTTTTTATCATGCATTGGAATATCAGCAAATAGCATATCGTAATAATCTTTATAGAGTTGCATTACAATAGAGATATCGGAATTTACAAAATCACCATCTTGATTTTTAAATGAATTTGGTGCTATATGTAATTTAATTTCCTCAACACCCATACTAATAGTTGTACAGCTTTTAGTTGAAATAGAAGATTTAATAATTTCTTGGGCATTTAAGTAAATAGGCATACAAATAATACCTACTATAAATAGTAACTTCATAATTGTGAAAATGATATGTACTGAGAAATAAAACATAAGTATCACATAGTCATACTTTTATATGTTATCCAAATAGTAGGCCAAAAAAATGCACACTATAAATATTTACAGCGTGCATTATAAAATAAGTTCTTTTCCAACTTATTTAAGTTTCATCAATTTCATGATTTTTTTAGCTATCTCTGTATTTTCATAAATACCAGAAAACTCTTCTGCACCTGGCCCATAGGCAAAAACAGGAACCATTGTAGCCGTATGATGAGTAGATGTATATGAAGTAACTAATGTATTTTTTGCAGGATCACCACCATTTACAGAAAAACCTCCCGTTTCATGATCTGCTGTTACTACAATTAGTGTTTCACCGTCTTTTTCTGCAAATTTTAACATTTCACCAAGCGTATAATCAAAATCTTGCATTTCTGTAATCAATAGCTCTGTATTATTGTTGTGTCCACCCCAATCTACTTGTGAGCCTTCTACCATAAGGAAAAAACCTTCTTTATTTTGGTTTAATAATTTAACAGCAGTATTTGCAGCATTAGGTAAAACATCTCCTCGTTCAGTATATGGTGGCATTGCATTATCAGCAAGTAAACCAGCCAATTTACCATTAGTAGTTGCAGTTACCTCATCAATAGTATAGGCTATTTTGTATCCTTTTTTATCCAATTCATTTAATAAGTCTTTACCGTCTTTTCTATCTCCAAAGTGTTTTTTTCCTCCTCCAATAAAAACATCTATATCCGTTTTCATAAAATCTGCTGCAATTTCATCGTTCATCTTTCTTGAGGGCTGATGTGCTATAAAAGAAGCAGGTGTTGCGTGCGTAATTGATGAAGTGGCTATTAAACCTGTAGATTTACCCTGTTCGTCACACATTTCTAATAATGTTTTTGCTGGCTGGCCATTTTCATCTAAACCGATTTCACCATTATTAGATTTATGCCCTGTTGCAATAGCAGATCCCCCTGCCGCAGAATCTGTAGTAAACTTATTTTTACTAGCCGTCTTAGAGAAGCCTGTTATAGGCATTTGCTCTATGTAAGCCTGATTATTGTTGGCAGCAATAGCTGTAAAAAATTGAGATGTTCCTGTTCCATCAGAAATCATAACAATAATATTTTTAGGACGCTTTGCTTTTGATTTTGATGCAATTTCTTGTACTGGGTATGTCCTTGTAGTTGTATAAGTAATTTTATCTGTTGCTTCTACTTTCTGCTTTGATTTACCTGGGTAGTTAAATTTTTCTTGTGCACAGGCTAAAGAAGATATTCCTATTGAGCATAGGAAAAATAATGTTTTTATGTTTTTCATTTCTATATGGTTTAATAAGAATAGCAAATTAATTCTTTTGAGTTCCATATGACAACATAAGAATGATAATTAATTAAAAAATAGTTTAATTAGATTAATTCAATTTATTGATTTTGATAATTGTTTGCTTCTAATTAATTAAAGGTATTCAAATCAAAAAAATAATATACAATGTTATCAGATCAACTAATTTAAAGCAAAATATTAATTATCTATCTCTAAACAGTTGTTAAAAACAAACTAATGACTTACATTTGTTAACTTAAACGATTTGACCTAATAATATCCCTAACAAACAGTACCTACTTCATTAATGAAATTTATTAATTCCTTTTTACTTGCATTCCTTTTTGTAATAAAATGTGTTGCATTTCCAATTGTAGATGAGGGTAAACCTCTTCAAAATACATCTTATAATGATAGTATTTTATTCCTTCAACATACAGGGCATTTACAAGAAGCAATAACTCTCTCTCAAGAATGGATATCGGTTACTCGAGAAACCCATGGAGAAAACTCTATTAATATGATTCTTCCTCTAGTTCTAAGTGCTAGATATGATATAGGTCGAAAAGAATTTAGCCTTGCTTTAGAACGTTTAAATGAGGCTCTTGAAATTATGGATAATACTACCGGTTGGCTTTACCCTGACTATGGAAGAGCTTTAAACTATAAAGTGATCTGCATGAGTCAACTTGGAGACGACTTTGGCTGTATTCCTTTACTTAATGAAATCGAAATGATTTATCAGAAAACATTAGGTAAAGAACACATAGATTATGGGTTAACCTATATTAGCCATGCATTGGTAGAGCAATCTTTAGGTAAATTTGAATTAGCAGAAGAATACTTTGAAAAGGGATTAAAGTTTAATGATGAATGTGTTCAAAAATACAATCGCCCATTTTTAAAACAAGAGTGGATAGAAATTTTGTTATCTCAGTTATATATAGATTGGTACAAAGAAGATAAAGCATTAGCGATTTTAAAAAAAGTTGAGGTAATTTTAGAAGAAGAAAAACTTCAGCAAAGCCCACTATACGCACACTTTTTATTTACTATAGGTAATGCTGAAATTTTAAAAGAAAATTATATTAATGCGTACTTATATTTTGATAATTATCAAAAGTACATAAACAACCATCTTGGTAAACAACACCCCTCTTATGTTGTTGCTTTATATAAAATTGCACAACTCTCAAAGTTACAATCTCAATTTGCAACTGAAGAAAGGTTACTTCTTTACCTTGAAGGTAAACTAGTGAACACCAAAAATTATGATCTTTACGTAAGAACTTTATTAGATTTAGCGACTATATATCTTCACCAAGGTAGAACTGAAAAAGCTGAAGAATATCTTGCTAAAACAAAGGGTGTTCCATTTAGTGATAATAAGTTAAGACATTATACACTTCGAACTGAAGGTAATATTTGCTTAAATTATGGCGACTATATCAATGCTGAATTGAAGCTTACTGAACTAATTTCTATCATTAGACAAGAAAGAATTCATTATTCTCATCATTATAATCAAGGAGTGATTTCTACTGTAGACCTTGATCTAATTTTAGGACGTAAAACTGAGGCTTTAAAAGCTGTTCAGACTGAACTCAATTTTCTTAAAAAGAGAAAAATGGATTCAACTATTGATTACTACAAAATTCTACTAAGCAAATATAAAGTTCAGCTGTATATAAATGATACTACTAATTTATATGAAAATGTTGAAGCCTTAAAAAAATCACTTTCTGATAAAGGGTTACCAATTCACTACTTACTTGTTAAAGCAAACTTTATTCAAGGCAAGTTGCTTGTTAAAAGAAAAGAATACGATTTAGCAATGAATAAGTTTAATGAAACTCAAATGATATCTAAAAAATTAGGTATTCAACATGATGAGTTTTATAACTTAAGAATTATTGAAGCGCAGGCAAACATTTTCCTATCAGAAAAAAAATACGCCGAAGCATATACTGCTTATATGAAACTTAAAGGAAGTTTTAAAGAAAGTTCTATCTATCAACCGGGTTTATCTGCAAGAATTGCCTATTTACAAGCCATGCAAGGTGATATAAACGAAGCAGAAAAAACCATTATTGAAGCTACTAATAAGCGATTTCAGCAATATGATGAAAACTTAAAATTCTCTAGTGAGGATGAAAAAATAAAATACATTCATAATACAAAATCTGTTTTCGATTATTTCTTTACAATGGTTTTAGCCAATAAAGATAATCTTTCTGATAGAATGATAAAGCAATGTTATAATATCCAGCTGAATTACAGAAAGTATTTTTTAACAGAGGCACAAGAAAGAAAAAATAAAATCGATGCTCTAGTTGATATCCGTAAAGAACATAATCTTTCTACTTATGTAGATGAATTGTACCATATGAAATCTCAATTAGCCGCAATAAATTATATGTCTGATGAAGAAAGAAACGAGCTCTACTTTGATCTTTTTACTTCAAATGATAAGATAAATAACTTAGAGAAATCTTTAGTTTATGCGAGTAATGCTTTGGATGATCAGTTAGATATTCCCCCCTCTTTTAATTGGGAAGATATTGCAGAAAAGCTAGATGAAAAAGATGTTGCTATTGAGATTATTAAATTACTTTCTATTGATGATAACTATAATGATCAATACATTGCATTAATGATAAAAAAGGGGGATGAAAGTCCATCAATTATAGCTTTAGGTAATAGCGATCACCTTGAGTTTGACGGATGGTTTAAATACCAACACGAAACAAGTCCTTCGAATAGATCACTTGTTTATTCTTCTAAAAAAAGTAATTCAGGTGCTTATAACTACTTCTGGAAACCTATCCAAAATCATATAGACTCTTTAGGCATCAATGTAGAAAATTACTATATAAGTAATGATGGTGTGTATAATGTAATTAACCTTAATGTGCTTAAGAATCCTACAACAAAAAAAATCTTATTACAAGAGGCCAATATACATTTACTTACAAGTACAGCAGAGTTACTAGATAAAAAGGAAGATCAATTTATAAATAAAGATATTCTTCTTGTTGGTAATCCTTCTTTCCAAAAAGAAATTCAAATTTCTGAAAGTGATGGGAAAGAAATTAAACAACATAAATCTAGAGGAACAAATGGGTATTACTTTGATTTAGAAAACCTACCTGGCACTCAAAAAGAAATTACCAATGCTGAAAAAGTATTTAATGCAAAAGGATGGAATGTAACATCATATACAAAAGACCAAGCTTTAGAAGCTAAGTTTAAAGAGATAAACAATTCTCCATCTATAATACATATAGCTACACATGGTTTTTTTATTGACCAAATGAATAATCCTGTATCTTCTAATAACTTATTGAAATCTGGTTTGTTCTTTACTGAAATTGCACAACGTGAAGATAGAAAATTAGAGGATATTTATTTTTCTGGTAATGATGGAATTTTAACAGCTTATGAAGTTAAAAGTCTTAACCTTACTGATACCCAACTTTTGATACTCTCTGCATGTCAGTCTGGTTTATCTGAAATTGCCGATGGAGATGGTATTTCGGGGCTTCAATATGCATTTAGTATTGCTGGAGTAAAATCTATTATTATGAGTTTATGGAGTGTAGACGACCACGCTACTCAATTACTTATGAATACGTTTTATGAGGAGTGGGTAAAAACAAACGACAAGCAGTTAGCATTTAAAAATGCACAACTAATTGTTATGAAAGAATACCCTAAACCTTATTATTGGGGAGCTTTTGTATTGGTAAACTAATTGTGCCAAATGTTGCATACTAATAAAGACCTAGTCAAAAACTAGGTCTTTATTCTTTTCTTTATTATTTTACTAATATTTTAAAGTATCATACATCTATTTATTAACAAACTTAATTCTTTATCAATCTCTTAGTTATATTATTGATTTTCAGAAAATAAAGCCCTTTTTTAAGCTTACTTGTATTTACTTCAAACCTTCCTTCTCCTTTCTCAATTACCTCAATTTCAGAGCTTATATTTTTACCTTCAATTGAAAAGATTACAAATTGTCTTTCATTAAAATTTTCACAGTAAAAAGTTAAGGTAATATCAAATGGATTTGGGTAAATCAAAATATCAATTCCTGTATTGGACAAATTTATAGATGCCGAACTTACTATCTCAAAAGTACCATCAAAATCAACTTGTGATAAACGGTAATACAATTTTCCATTAGTGTTTGGTTTATCAACAAAAGAATAATTCTGTTGAATATTACTATTACCTTCACCATCTACGGTAGCTATTTCTAACCAATCCTTTTGGTTTTTACTTCGTTCTAAAATAAAGAAATCATTATTTTGTTCAGAAGCTGTAGACCAATCTATTTCTACATTACCTTCTTTCTCAGTCAAAGAAAAGTCAATTAGACTTATAGGTAAATCACTACTTGCATTTACATAAAATAAATAACTAAAAGAACCATTTGCATTGCCCCCGTAAAAAATTTCTTGATCTTGATATAATGAAAATGATGTAAACGTACTCCCTGAGCTATTCCCTCCAATAAAGTATGTTTCAGAAGCACCTACTGATAAAGAAGTATAAGAAACACCTGCACCAATACCTCCATTATAAATTAAATTATTAGTAAAATTAAATGCTAATTTTACATCCCCTGCTTTTATACCTCCTCTAAAAATATCTTGTGCATAATTATTTGATAAACCTGTAAGAAAGAAAAACCATAGTGAAAGAATTATATTTTTCATAACATCATTTTTTAAGGTGCAGTTCTTACTCCTCTACCACCAAATTTTTGGTTTCTTACTAAGGTTACTGTCATTAACCCTCTATCTGATACCAACAATCTATTTGCTACATCACCGAATGAGCCTCCTTTTTTACCAATACCATTAGAATCTGATGGCCAACTAGAAACATCAAAGTTATTAAACCCATCGAACTCTCCATTACCATGTGTCCCATCAAAAAGAGCTCCTGTTGCATCTGCTGCATTTATTACAAATTCAGTTACATTACCTGATAATTCCATTATTCCGTAATAGGAAGAACCAGCTTCTGCTCTACTGCTACAATCCGCGTTTGCAGAAAAAATCCCAACTCTTACTGGGTAACTAGAAGAAGTGGTTAGACAAATAGCATTTCCTTGTCCATCACCATAGTTTGTTGCAATTCCTTCATCTTCTGCATCTGCATTCGAATAGGTATAAACATCTGTTACAATTGTCGAAATTCCCCATGCATATTGCCCTGCAATATTGTAACTATCTGAACCGCGGGCAGCTTTTTCAAACTCAAGTTCTGTCATAGGTCTTAATGCAGCCCAATCTAGGTAATTTGCTAAATCTTCCCATTTCATAAAGTTCATTGGTAAATAAGGGTAAATTGATGAAACTATGTTACTAGATTTTGATAAACCAAACCTATATGTTGTCTGAACTCCAATTCTTGATTTATTATTAATTTCTGTTGTAGGTATTGTATTCAAATAATCAACAAATTGTTGCTGAGTAATCTCGTACTTCATCATATAATACGAGTTATATCCCTTAGGAAAACTAGCAGCAAGAGAATAATCTGTTTTTGAAACACCATCATCTGGATCATCAGCAATAGCAAAATCTAGTGCTCCTTCATTAGTAATAGTTATAGGATCATCAGAAGCTGTATTTCTTATGTATTTTTGTTCTAATCCTGTCTTCTGTGCCCCTAACATATAATTACCTTCGGGTACATATACCATTTCAATGGCAAAAATTTTAATATCAATATTATCTGAACTAAGCACTCCATCATAATCGTACTCCCACTTTAATTGAGCGCCCGTATAATTTGCATTATCTGTAGATTGAGATAGATTAGAATTTGCATAAATAAATACACCATGAGAATAACTTTCTATATCTAGATGATCTGCTTTTGAATTTATTTCTGCTCCTGTAGGTACAATATGTCCATCATTAGCTCCAGTGCCATCTACATAACTTAGACTAGCATGTTGCCAATCTCCATCATTAACTCTGTATTTGATAAACACCCATGCTGCATCCCAATTCGAAGGTCCAAAACTTACTCGCCAAGAGTTACTCCACTTTATATCAAAACCTATCATTGCTGTACCCTCGCCTGTATTTTGAGAAACAATACTAGCATTTTCTATCGTAATATTATTTGCTGATACCTTTGGTGAATGTGCAATTAAAAGTAAGGTGAGGAAAAGAACTATTTGTTTATAATTTTTTAAAAGTTGGTTACTAATTTTTTTCATAGTGAATGTGAATTACTATACAATAAAAATGAATAAGAAATACTTATCGTTTCTGTCTTTACAAAGGAGAAATTTTTTTTTCGATATGTAAATAGTACACTTTTATTGATGAAGTTTTAGGTCATATCTTCAACCTTTTTGGTTCTATTTTTTACCATAAAAGCTACATTAAACCTATTTAAAGCCCACTTTCGATTATTGAGGGTAAAAATTAGTAGATAGTCGCATTAGGTCAAATTGCATCTAATTTAATTGGTTTACAAGTATGAAATACTTCATAAAAAAACAGCTCATTACCAAAAAGGAAATGAGCTGTTTAAAGTAGTTTAACTACTCTCTAATGTTTGTCTTAGATTAGTTTAAAACATTACTTTTTTAGTAACTACTCCGTTCTCAGAAGCTACTTTCACGATATAGACTTTATTCTTTTCAAAACCGTAAGGAACATGTGTTTCAGTAATAGATTGTTGTAATAATACATTTCCTACCACATCTAAAACTGTTACCTGAACTGTAGTATTGAATGCTTTATTTAAGAAGAAAATACCATCAGGTTTAATAGTTATAACACCTTCATTCAACTGATCATCGATTGAGGTAATAATTTCTTCTGTAGATAAAATTAAATTCAATCTGTGCTCATCTGTTGTTACATCTGATATGAAAGAAAACGCATCTTCTTTCTCCATTACTTTTATTTTACCAGTTTGCACATCCTCAATACCAATATTGTATTTTTCCATATTTGTAAGTTGAGGTATTCTAATATTGTATTCCCCTTGTGCATCTACAGAAATGTATAAAGGTAATGATATTGACTGTTCAAAAATTGGCAAGCAGTTAATTGCCAACTCACCTTCATCAATTTTAGAATAAATTTTCACACCATTTAAACCGTCTTTTTTATAAGCGTCTAAACTGTAATCATATGCATTAGACCCCTGGTCTGAGAATCCGATAATTACTTGATTTTGAACCCCATTATCATTAGTTAAAGCAAGTTTAATTGTCTCAAAAGTTGCGTTCAAAGGCGTATAATTTAAACGGAAAGAACGGATATTTTCAATTGTCATTTCAGTTTCAAAGAATGCCTTTTCATTTATTCCAAGTGTTTCAACAAAGAAACCTTCTGAATGACGAATATACCCTTCCCAATTGTATCCATTTGGAGTTGTTGCTCCTAATCTAGAAACCGTTGTGTACTCATCCTGCATAGAATCATTTAATGATGATTGGTGTAACATATAAACTGCACCCACATTATCATTCCCCTCAATAAAGTTATCGAATGAAATTGCAGCAGGGTAAGGATTAGCAATTAAATCTATTCCATCAGCTATTAATGGCACTTCAATTCTACCTGTATTTGGTGTTCCGGAGAAGGTAATGTTTAAATCATTTTTTAAATACCCCTTTCCTTGCTCCATTACATGTACTTCACTGCCTTCAACATTGTAAAAGTTATCTAACCATTCTGAATTTCCTAAAGAAGGGTCATAGATTTGTACAATTGCTTTTGCAGTATCAACTGAAGTCTTTATACCTGTTGAACCAACTAATTTATATTCATCAGACCCAAAACTATCTTGAGTGGTAAACTTATGGTTCCAACCAGTTACATTACCATGTGTAATTAAACTACCGCCATATTTTACAAAAACTTTACCATTACCAACTCCTGTTAAATCACCTTTTACGATTAATGCATAATCATTCTCAACAAAAACTGTTGCAATATTTTCAATTTCTAAATTATTTACTGTGAAGTTAGAATTATCAATTGTTAGAATATTGACCGCATCAGCAGAAATAAATACATTTTGAGTACTTTCTGGTACTTTATTGCCTTCCCAATTTGCTGCAATTGTCCAATCTCCTGATAGTGTTCCCAACCAAACAATTGGTGCATCAGGATCTACTGGTGGAGGTGTTACATCATCAGCGTCTCCTTCAAAGGCGCCTGCATCAGGGTTTTCATCACGAGATTTATTTGTTGCATCTACTGAAGAGGCAGTAGTGATATCTGCATGGTTAATTGCTTCGCTTGCCCCATTAATTACCAATACTTTAACCTTACCTCCTTCATCTGTAAGTTCATTTGCTACTACAGAAACGCTTATCTTTCCAACTAATGTATTTTCTTGAATTTCTGGTAAGGCATTTACTTTACCAAAAACATTGTTTTTAACAGATGTTGCCACCATACTTCCAAAAGAAATATCATTTTCTGTTGTTTCTCCATTTAACGATACTAAAGAGTTATTAATCGAGATATTCACCCCCGCAAAATTTGTATCTGTATCTGGTACTTTCCCAACATAAGCATACAGTCCTTTATTTGACTTTTCTGCATCATTTTGTGCTATTGTAACATGATTAAGCTCTATAGATACATTATTTACTTCCGTAGCAGTATAGTGTTTTCCCTTTAAGAAAACTCCTCCTCCATTTCCAGAAGCTGAATTTAAAGCAATCGTTGTATTCTCTATAAATACATCAACTTTATGTGTATCATCTACTGTACCATCAATAAATAATCCGGCACCATTAATTCCACTATTATTAGCTATCAAACATCTTGAAAACTCAACATCAGCATCTACCGTTGAATTTAATTTGGGGAAAATATAAATACCTCCACCACTAGATGTTGCTTCATTATTTTCGAAAGTACAATCAACAAATTTTACAATAGAACCTGCAATACCTACTCCTGCACCATTTGTAGTTGAAGTGTTATCTGTAAATATGCTATTTGAGAATGTAATTAGATTGTTTGCATTTTCTATAAAAACACCTCCTCCAACACCAGTCGCTACACCATGTCGAACAGTTAAATTAGCCAGTGTTACTTCATTACCAGATCCTGAAATTTTTACTACTCTATCAGTTGCAGTACCTTTAGTTTCGGCTGCTTGAATTATATCTTCTAAAGGATTATCTCCTTGAATTGTTACATTTTTTGTGATACTAAATGATTCAGTATGTACACCATTTATATCAATTACATCACCGTTAACAGCAGAAGCTAATGCACTTGTAATTGTATAAAATTGCTTATCACCAATAAATACCGTATTGATTGGATCGAAAGGAATGCTTTCTCCTTCAAATGCTCCTGCATCTGGTTTTTCATCTCTTGGTAAACCTAAAGCGTCAGTTGCTAATTCACTATCTGAGGCGAAATCAATTGCACTTCCTAAACTACCAATTGAATATGTTTTTACGATGCCTCCATTATCCACAAATTCTGTAGATAAATCAATTTCATCAGCAAATTGATTTGATAATGTATTCTCTGCGCCTGCTGGTAAACCTGATACTAAACCAAGTACATTGTTCTTTACTAAAACAGGGTTCGCTTTTGCAAATGCTAAATCATTGTCTGTATCAGTATCGTTTAAAGAAATGATGGAGTTGGTTAAAGTAAAATCAACAAACTCTCCTCCTGTATAGAAATAAACTCCACTATTAGATGTTGCCGAATTGTATGCTATTGTAACGTGGTTAAATGTAATAGCCACATTAGAAACTCCATCAACATCATGATCCTTATTCTTACCAAAAAAGGCTCCTCCGTTACCTGATGCTGTATTATTAGAAATTGTAGTGTTTTCAGCTTCAAGCAATAAGTAGTGCGTTGCATCTGTAGAACCATCTACAAAAATACCTCCTGCATTGTTTGTTGCTGTGTTATTTGCAATTAAGCTGTTCGTAATTTTTACATTTCCATCTACAGTTGAGTTTAATTTAGGAGCAGAATAAATACCTCCTCCATGTGTTGTTGCTGTATTATTTTCTACAACACTATTATCTATCATTACTATTGAACCCAAAGCGGCAATACCTCCACCCATTGTAGAACTTGTATTATCAGATACAATAACGTTTTCTATAGAAATTCCTGTTTTGGCATTCTCAATAAAAACACCTCCACCAACACCAGTTCCAACACCATGTCGAACAGTTAAATTAGCCAGTGTTACTTCGTTGCCTGAGCCTGAAATTTTCACTACTCTATCAGTTGCAGTACCTTTTGTTTCGGCTGCTTGAATTATATCTTCTAAAGGATTATCTCCTTGAATTGTTACATTTTTATCTATGCTTATAGATTCTGTATGTACACCATTGATATCAATCACATCACCATTTACCGCTGCAGTTAAAGCTTCTGTGATTGTGTAATATTGTGTTGTACCAATAAATACCGTATTGATTGGATCGAAAGGAATACTTTCTCCTTCAAATGCTCCTGCATCTGGTTTTTCATCTCTTGGTAAACCTAAAGCGTCAGTTGCTAATTCACTATCTGAGGCGAAATCAATTGCACTTCCTAAACTACCAATTGAATATGTTTTTACGATACCTCCATTATCCACAAATTCTGTAGATAAATCAATTTCATCTGCAAATTGACTTGATAATGTATTCTCTGCATCTGCTGGTAAACCTGATACTAAACCAAGTACGTTGTTCTTTACTAAAACAGGGTTCGCTTTTGCAAATGCTAAGTCATTGTCTGTATCAGTATCGTTTAAAGAAATGATCGAATTTGTTAAAGTAAAATCAACAAACTCTCCTCCTGTATAGAAATAAACTCCACTATTAGATGTTGCCGAATTGTATGCTATTGTAACGTGGTTAAATGTAATAGCCACATTAGAAACTCCATCAACATCATGATCCTTATTCTTACCAAAAAAAGCTCCTCCGTTACCCGATGCTGTATTATTAGAAATTGTAGTGTTTTCAGCTTCAAGCAATAAGTAGTGCGTTGCATCTGTAGAACCATCTACAAAAATACCTCCTGCATTGTTTGTTGCTGTGTTATTTGCAATTAAGCTGTTCGTAATTTTTACATTCCCATCTACAGTTGAGTTTAATTTAGGAGCAGAATAAATACCTCCTCCATGTGTTGTTGCTGTATTATTTTCTACAACACTATTATCTATCATTACTATTGAACCCAAAGCAGCAATACCTCCACCCATTGTAGGACTTGTGTTATCAGATACAATAACGTTTTCTATAGAAATTCCTGTTTTGGCATTCTCAATAAAAACACCTCCACCAACACCAGTTCCAACACCATGTCGAACAGTTAAATTAGCCAGTGTTACTTCATTACCAGATCCTGAAATTTTCACTACTCTATCAGTTGCAGTACCTTTTGTTTCGGCTGCTTGAATTATATCTTCTAAAGGATTATCTCCTTGAATTGTTACATTTTTATCTATGCTTATAGATTCTGTATGTACACCATTGATATCAATCACATCACCATTTACCGCTGCAGTTAAAGCTTCTGTGATTGTGTAATATTGTGTTGTACCAATAAATACCGTATTGATTGGATCGAAAGGTATTACTTCTCTTTCTAATGCTCCTGCATCAGGGTCATCTCCTCTTGCTATTCCTATTGCATCTGTTGAAACAGTACTTCCAACTGCTAAATCAATTGCTACACTACTGCTCCCTAAAGCATACCCTTTTACAATAGTTCCGTTATCTGATAAGCCCGTAGCTAGATCAATTTCATCAGAAAATTGACTTGATAATGTATTCTCTGCATCTGCAGGTAAATCTGATACTAAACCAAGTACGTTGTTCTTTACTAAAACAGGGTTCGATTTTGCAAATGCAAGGTCATTGTCTGTATCCGTATCATTTAACGAAATGATGGAGTTGGTTAATGTAAAATCGACAAACTCTCCTCCAGAATAAAAGTAGATACCACTATTAGATGTTGAAGCAGTGTTATATGCAATAGTTGCATGATTAAATAATACCGCTACATTTGAAACTCCATCAACTGAATGATTAATATTCTTACCAAAAAATGCACCACCCTTTGCAGAGGATGAATTATTAGAAACTGTTGTATTTTCTAACTCAACAGCCAAATAATGTGTTGCATCTACAGAACCATCTACAAAAATGCCACCTGCATTACTCGTTGAAGAATTATTGTCAATTAAACTGTTCGTGATTTTTACAGAAGCATCTACTGTAGATGCTGTTTTAGGTGCAGCATAAATACCACCACCCATTAATGTAGTAGCATTATTTTCTATTACACTATTATCAATGGTTACGATAGAGCCTATGGCTGCAATACCTCCACCATTTTTATTTGTTGAATTATCCGATACTATTACATTTGATAAGGCTACTTCTACATTGGCATTTTCAATAAAAACACCTCCACCAACGGCAGTAGCAACACCATGACGAATAGTTAAGTTCGAAAGAGTTACATCATTTCCAGAACCTTGAATTGTAACCACTCTACTTGATGCTACTCCTTTTGTTTCAGCAGCTTGAATTATATCTTCTAAAGGATTATCACCTTGAATAGTAATATTCTTAGTGATATTAATAGACTCAGTATGCACTCCATGAATATCAATTACATCTCCATTTGTAGCTGCTGTAATAGCTGCTGAGATTGTAGCATATTCTGTTGTACCTATAAATACAGATTTTGCGGGATCACTAGATATGTTTGCTCCATAGTTTAGGATACTAATCAAAAGTAGTGATATTAAAGTAATCGTTCTTTTCATTTCTAAAAAATAAGTTAGTGTTGTCTTTACAATTATAAAAGTAGTAGCCTACGCTCTTTTACAAGTTCAATAAAGTCTCAATAACTATTAAAAATTGACCAGCAGTTAAAAAACAGCACTGATTAACCTTTAAACGGTGATTATACTATCAAAATTATAAAAGAGTGATACTATTTTAAATAAATTTTGAGCATAAAAAAGAGTTTAAAAGATACTTCAAAGTTAAGTAAAGTAAACCTTATTGGCATAAGTACTTTTCTTAAAAATGATATCACTTTATAAACTCTTCTATACTGTCGGTTTCTCTTATTTTATTTTGAAGCTTTCCCCTTGTCTCCCCCTATTTTAATTGCATTTGTAATAGGAAGTTGAAAGCTATGTTCTGTTGTCCAAACAGGAATATTTTCTCCTAAATGAGGAGTCGTTCTTGTTAATTTTGGCATTGCCATTACCCAATAATATCCTTTGTTTTTTACTTCATAAGAAGTTTCTTTTATAGTTGATGCTACTAATTCTGCTTCCTGAGAATTAAGCGTTTTGCTATAAAATACAGCATAACTTTCTGCTTGTCCATTTTCTTCCCAGCTTATTTCTTTACCCTTCTTTTTGATATCCATTTCAGAATATTTCTGGAACCTCCAATCAGCAATTGTTTGGAAGCATAAACTGTTTACTAAATCTTTATATTCAGGGTCTAACACTAAATTATTTCTTTCTAAAGGGTCTTTCACCACATCATATAATTGACCAATAATTCCTTGAGTATAAATATATTTGTAGTTCCCTTTTCTCATCATTCTTGATGGTAAATCTTTTTGCTTTGGAAATGCCTTATAATTACCAGCTCTGTACTCAGAAAACACAACGCGGTCTTTAAGTTCTTTTCCTGTTTTTGCAGTGGCCACTAAGGAAACTCCTTGTGCAGTTTTTGATGGCTTTTTATTAATTAACTCAGTAATAGTCGGCATAACATCAATTAAACTTACAATAGATTCATTTCTAGTTCCTTGCCCTAATTCAGACGGATAAGAAATAATAAAAGGTACTTTTACAGCAGCCTCATACATATTGTGTTTACCTCTTAAACCATGTTCAAACATGTGTTCTCCATGGTCTGTAGTGTAAATAATAATTGTATTATCGTATAAATCATTTTCCTTTAAAGTAGTAACAATTCTACCAATCATATCGTCCATTTCTGTAATACATGATGCATAAGCAGCCATTATTCTTTTAGCAGACGCTTTGTCTTTTTTAGGCCATCCATTATGTACCCAGTCTTGTATCCAAGGGTATTTACCTTTACCATACCAATCGTAAGCCGTTTCTGGCATTGTGAAAGATTCAGGATCATACATATCATAATACTCCTGTAATGTTGTTAAAGGTAAGTGCGGCTTTTCAAAACCTACATGTAAGAAAAAATTATTTTTATCTTGCCCTCTTTCTTTAATAAAATCAATTGCTTTTTTTGCAACAACCATATCAAAATTATCCTCATGGTCTTCTACTAAAGATGGCTTTAATTGTGGATTTAAATCTTGGCTTCCACCATTTGATTTATATTCAAGAATCTGACGGTATCTATGATAAGCATCCTTACCTACTTCATCTTCATAATGTCCACCAGGAAAATGTGTGTAATAACGCACAGATGTTTCATCCCATCCTAAAGAATTACCTTCTGGATAACTTGGATCTACATTTTTTTGTAACTCACCATGTACATGCATTTTACCAGGAGCTGCAGTTATGTATCCAGCAGATTGAAAAATTTCTCCAACTGTTTTTAATCCTTCGTGGTAGCCAGTTGCTCTTAAAACACCAGCTTCTTTTCTTACCTCTTTACCATTCTTGTTCATTACAGGAGCTTTATGATAAATTGCTCCATTTGCATAAGGGTACATTCCAGTAACAATAGCAGCCCTTGTAGGAGCACAAACTGGTGCTGGCGTATAAGCATTTGTAAATGTAACTCCAGATTTTGCTAATGCATCAATATTAGGTGTTTTTACTATTTCATGACCATAAGCTCCAGAAAAAGCTTGCTTGTGCTGATCAGAAATAATAAATAGAACATTTGGTTTCTTTTTCTGTGCTAGTAAAGTAGTTGATAGTATCAGAATAAAACCAACTACCATTATAAGTAATCTTTTCATTGTAATAAATTTTCTAAAAAATCTTTTTGTTCACTCAATTAGCGTTTAATCTGATTAAATAAGGTTGATTATTAAACCAGGTTCTTCTAATATATTGTCAGCTTAATTTTAAATATTTTTATTAGTCTATATTTTCGTTAGAAGCTACCTCAGAATAAGGAATAGGCCATACATAATCTTCAGGACCTCTAATGCCTTCTACTTTTCCTGTATTCGATGGATCAAATGCTGTTTTCACTAATTCTTCTAGCATCCCCATTCTAGTAAGATCAAACCATCGGTGTCCTTCACCCATAAGTTCTACTCCTCTTTCTCTAATTAAGAATTTTCTAAAATCACTCATAGACATTCCTGCTCCATCAAATAAATGATCCATATCTACCCTTTCTCGTAAAGTATTGATATCATCGTTTGCTAATGCAGGGTTCTTATAAATTTCTGCTACAGCTTCCGCTCTCATTAAAAAGACATCTGCTAATCTTATTACATGCCAATTTTGCTGTGCTGTGGCGTCAGAAGTTGCTTCTTTATCAATATATTTAGATGTAAATACTCTATATACAATTGCCTGTTGCTCATTTGTTTCTAAATCATAAGCGATGTAGGCTGTTTTATTTGTATTTACAGCATAATGGAAAGTTGATGTCGTATACTCATGAATAATTGCTTTATCATATCTGGTATCAGAAACATCAATATTATTTCCTGTAAAACCTGATTTAAAATCGTTTGTGCCTCCCCAATTACCTGCACTTAATCCAGCTCCTTGAGGTGTAAAAAGGTTAGTTACTGAAGATCCCTGCCCTGAAATTGGTGCATTTTGAATATCAAATAAAAACTCTCTATTGTTACCATTTGATGCATGGAATAAGTTTTCCCAATTTGTTAAATTATCAACCAACGCATAAGTATCATCTTCAATTACAATATCACAATACACTTTGGCAGAATCGTAATAAGCCTGGTATTTTCCAGCAAATACTTCGTAAGGTTTACATCCTTCGTTACCAATTAAGGCATTTCTTGTTGCAGATGCTATATGCAGATATGTTTTTGCCAATAAAGCCCTAGCAGCAGTATTTGTTACACGTCCAATAGCATTTGTCTGTCCATTTCTAGACTCTTCCAGTCCCCAACAATTATCTGATGCGTATTTTAAATCTGCAATTATACTATTATAAATAACATCTATTCCTGATACAGGTAAACCTACTTCATCTTCTCCTTCTTTTGCAGGGGTTAACCTTAACGGTACTTCTCCCCAAGCTCTAACAAGGTTTAGGTAATGTAACCCTCTTAAAAAACGTGCTTCTCCAATTAATCTAGCTTTATATTCTTCGTCCATATCAATTGCTGGTACTTTAGCGATAACATTATTCACATCACGAATACTAATGTATATTTGATTCCAAGTATCTGTTAAAGTAGCATTTGTTGCTGATAAAGTTCCCGTAAAATATTCAGCATGTTTATAACTTCCCGTTCCTTGATCTGACGATGCAAATAGGTTTGTGATAAAAGTTTGACGGTAATAACCGTAACCACTTTTCATCTGACCATAAGCTCCAGATAAAGCAACTAACGCATCATTTTCTGTTTTATAAAATTCTTCTGTAGTTATTTGTACTTTTGGATCTTCTGCTAGAAAAGTACAAGAAGATGATATTCCTAAAAATACTAAACTGATGATTATATATTTTTTCATTTTTCTTCAGTTTTAAGATTAGTAATTGAATTTTAAACCGAATATATAAGATCGTGTACCTGGGTATGAACCAAAATCAATCCCTCTCCTTTGAGGATTCTGATTGTAAGTTTGAACTTCAGGATCAAAACCTGGATAATCTGTAATTGTAAATAAGTTATTACCCGCTGCATAAAAACGAATTGAGCGTTTTTTACCTTGAATAGGCAAAGTGTACCCTATGTTCATACTTTTCAATTTAATGTAAGAACCATCATAAACTTGTCTATCAGAAGCAATTGCTCTTTGTCCAGAAACTCTTACTGGTGCAGGGTAACCTGCATTTGTTGTATTACCTATTGATGGTGTATACGATGGATTTCCTTCTGCATCAATAGAAATTGGTGCTTTCCATGCATTATTAAATGCTTCTGTTCTTGCATTAAATTGTTTACCCATATTATCTAATGACCATGACTCTACCCACAAGATATCACCACCTTGCTGCCCTGTAATTAAGAAACTGAAATCCCAGTTTTTATAGTTCATAGAACTGTTTAATGAGTAATTAAAATCTGGGTTTGGGTCCCCAATCTGTACATAATCATCAAAGTTGATTTGTTGGTTGTCTGCTAAATTACCTGCATCATCATAAACTGCATCATGATTAACGTATCTAATTTCTCCAGGATATGCAGACGGCATTTTATCTTGTTCAACTTGTGCCCAATCAGAATATATGCCATTTGTTTCAGCTCCCCAGAAAATACCTAGTGGTTTACCTTCCATAAACATACTTGGGTACACTTTATCTGGACCAACTTTAGGACCTAACTGATACTCTATATTGTTATTTAATGATACAAGTTTGTTTCTATTTACCCCAAAAGTACCTGTTAAATTCCATTTAAAATCCTTTTTAGAAATCACATCATAACCAACAGTAAGTTCAACTCCTTTATTTTCGACCTCACCAAAATTGTCAACTTTACTTATATAACCATTGGATACAGGTAAATTTACATTTTGAAGTAAATCATGTGTTAGTTTATAGTATGCATCAACAGTTACATATAAACGACTATTAAACATTGATAAATCAAAACCCACATTTGCTTGGTCTGTAGTTTCCCAAGTAAGATCACTGTTATTTAAGTTTGACTCAACATAACCTACCGCTACAGACCCATCAAAATTATAACGAACAGGCTCCATTAAACCCATTGATTGATAAGCGGCAATTGCATTATTACCTGTTTTACCATAAGAGGCTCTTAACTTTAAGTTGTTTACCTTATCAGATGATTTCAAGAAACTCTCTTCTGAAACAGCCCATGCTAAAGCAACTGCAGGAAATAAGCCACTTTTATTATTTTCAGAGAATTTTGATGAAGCATCAATTCTTGCGTTTGCATCAATAAAATATTTACTGTTAAAGTTATAAGCCACTCTAAGTAAACCAGACAGCATACTTTGATCAAAGTAATTTGTAACTGGAACTAAAATATCCGTTGCGTTTTCGAAAGTATAGTAAGATGTTTGAGAAACCGGAAAACCAAAGGCTTTGTTAAAGTTAGACTCCACACTTCTGTTTTCTATTGTGCCTAAACCAACTACATCAATATGATGTAAGCCAAATGTATTTTGGTAACGTAAGTTTACTTCAGAATATAATTTAGTATTTGATAAACTAGAACGAGAAGCCTCTCCGTTGTTTCTTCTGCCTCTTGCTGTAGTAATAGGATAAAACGATTGTCTTTGGCTGTTTTGGTAATTCACCGCGCCTTTTACTGTACCACTTAAATTATCTGTAAAATCTGTTGATAAAATAAACGATTGTGCAATAGTTAAAGCCTCTTTGTTATCCTGAACTTCTGTTGCCATAGTATATGGATTTGAAAGAAGTTGCCCTTCATTTAATCCCGCATACAAATCGTCTGTTTGACCATCTTCTAACTTTGCATAAATAGGTTGAAAAGTTAATGTATTTGTTACTACACCTTTATCAGAAAAAAACTGACCATTACCAGAAGAAGTTGCTCTGCCACTACCGTAAGAGCCATTCGTTTTAGATTGAAGAGTTACTTTTCCATTAAACATTTCTCTACGAACGTTCATGTTCAGTGTTGCTCTTGTAAAATCAGAATTTACAATAACTCCTTCATTATCAAGTAACCCAAAACTTAAAGATATATTCCCTTTTTTAGTTCCTCCTCTATACGCCAAGTTATAGTTTTTTGATATTGCAGGTTGAAAAACTTCATCTTGCCAATTTGTATTTACACCCGTAGATTGTAAGTAAGGTATTTGGTTTGGCAGTAATGCTACCTCCGGGAAGTTTTCTGGAGTAAGCTCCTGAGAACCATCAAACACCATCCCATCTCTTGCAGGGTTTGTTATGCTTCTATAAAACTCATTGATGTGCTTTTGGTTGATAAAACTTTCGTAACCAGGTCCATCTAATACATCAACTCTATTGGCTACCTGAGATATTCCTATCTCTACAGAACCTGTAATTTTATCGTATGATTTTCCACCTTTTGCTTCTTTTGTTGTAATAACCACAACTCCATTTGCACCTCTTGCTCCATAAAGTGCCGTTGCAGAAGCATCTTTTAAAACAGAAATAGACTGTATATCATTAGGGTTTAAAAAACTTAATGATGATTGAGAAGCACCCGCTCCACTATTACCCTGAGCATCTTGAAGAGGTTCTATCGGAATACCATCTACAACATATAACGGTTGTGTACCTCCTAACATAGAATTTGTACCTCTAATAGAAATACCAACTCCGCCACCAGGTTCACCACTGTTAGAAACTACAACACCTGCTACTCTACCCGAAAGCATATTTTCTACGGATGTTGTACGCGATTGTTCTAAAGTTTCTGCTCCAACTTGAGTGATAGAACCTGTAATGTCAGATTTTTTGATATCAAAATACCCTGCACTCACCTCAATTTCATCTAATTGCTGTGCATCAAATTCCATCTTGATACTAAGATTTGTTTTTCCTTTTACCACAACTTCTTGAGAAGCCATTCCTATAAAAGAAAAAATTAAGACATCTGTATCGTTTACCAATAAAGAGAATTTACCATCAATATCTGTAATTGTACCTTTGGTAACTCCTTTAATGGTAACATTACACCCAGGTAAAGGCATACTATCGTCAGAGGTTACAACAGTTCCGTTTACCATTCTATGTTGTGCAAAAAGTAGAGAAGGTAAAAGAAGTAGTATAAATAGTAGTGATTGTTTCATGTCACTTTAATTTTATTTCTTAAAAAATTTAATAATAGCAATGTTGTTATTCGAAGAAGCTTTCATAAAATAGTACCCTCGCCTTAGTTCAGAAACATCGATTTTGCTATTACTAATAGTATTTGTTGTTCTAATTTCCCTTCCTTCTATACTATATATAGTAACAGATGAAATAGGACTATTTGCTTTAATTGTTAATTCATTTTGTGCTGGATTCGGATATATAACGATGCTATTTGCAAAAGTATTGTCCCTATCTATGCTTGTTGGAGGATTCACCTCCCCATTAAATATTTTGATTAAATATTCTGCCGCAATTCCCCAAGATCCATCAGGTTCTATTACCCATTTACCATCTAAAACTTGGTATAAGAATTCTTCTGTATACGTATCAGCATCATCTGTATCTAAGTCAATATCTTGTTCACCACTTCCATACAAATTCCACATATAAAAATATTGAACACCTAGAGCAGAAAGAGTACCACAAATTTTACTATAACGCTCTTCTATATCTTCAATTACTTCATCCATTGGGTTCATTTCCCCTTTTGGTACGATAAATAAAGGGTTTTCATTTTTACCATATTCACCAATTTGCACAGGAACACCATCTGTAATCTGACTCGTATTTGTTGTAAAATATTCAGCAATTCTTATTCCTGTCCAATACGCATACGGAAATGGTGTATCATCATAACTCCAATTACCATCATAAGATGACCAAGAAGATAAATCGAGACGGCATTTTGTAATAACATCTGCTAAAACACATGGAATACCACTATCCATCATAGTAATATGTTCGCTACCTCCAGTGGGCTTATAAAAAAGCTTATTAAATTCTACACCTAAAAGTATTTGTGCTTTTGCTAAAGGATACTCCGCTCTTGCTCTTTCTAAACCACGCATCATTGCTCTAAACATACGTGCCATTCCTTCCACTCTCCAATCTACGTCTGTAGGTATTGGATCATCTTTTTCCCACTTTATCTTCGATCCTCTAAGCATCCAATCTCCTTCCCAGTTTTGAAGGATAAAACGCTTATCCTTATCGCCATAAGTCTTAAAGAAATGAACTGCTAAGTTATAAATTTGTTCTTCTTCGTATAAAAAAGTATCGTGGTTCTTATCAGGCCCTTCTTTGTAATAGCTTTTTGTATTATTATTAACCCACATAGCATGTGTTTTAATATACTCAGTAGAAAATAACGTATCCATCATAGGGTTTTTAGCAACTCCCAGCATAGATGAATAATTTGGCCATTCAGAATTATAAGGATACTGTGTTTGAATTTTACCCCATTCACCAGATAAAGAAGTTTTAAATACAGAAGAGCCCATTTCTTTAAAAGCATCAATACCTTCTATCAAAAATGGTTTATCTGTAAAATAATACCACCCTTTTATATGTGAAGCCCCGATAACATCTTTGAGTTTATATGCTTCTGGATTATTCTCCGGCTTTTTTTCTTCTACTATCTTAAGTATTTCTTCTACAGACTCATTTGTTTTGGAAAAGTGTAGTCTTATTTCACCACTATTCTCTAAGTTCAAATTCCTATCTGCACTTGCTAGAGAATCTGGACTAGGAGCAAATTCGCCACATCTGAATAACGCATCTTCTTTTAATTTTAAACGAAAACCTTGTTCAGAATTTGATGCTTTAAGATTATTATTGACCTTTTGAGTATATAAACTACCCTCTGATAGAATTGTTAATCTCGATTGATTTAACTCATTTCTACCATATAAATTTACATTATCGGTAACGACTATACCACCTACATTAACAACAGACCAACTGTCATTTTTAAGATAATCTACGTTGTTACCAGTAGTAGCAAAACTACCTTTGATATTTAAATAGGTAAAATGATCTATATCAATTGTTACTTTAGAAGTAGACTCTACAGTAAAATCTCCGTCTACAATAATATTATAATGGTCTACTGTAACTGATTTTATATCAGAATATTGATTATTAAAAACCAATCCTTTTACATGAAAATAACCTTTCCCAGAAACCTTTGTAGCTTCATTGTTTAAGTTAAAAACAAAACTACGATTAGAAGAATAGTATGCTCCTGTTGTAATATCGCTACCTGTTCCTCTTCCAGAAGAAATTGTACCATCGCACACTAAAGAGCCATTAATTTCAACAGATCGGTTACCTTCTCCATTAAAACCCAACATTAGAATTGCTCCTTGCTCTACAGTTAAGTTATTGCCTAATAATAATGTTTCACTTTCTTCTCCAATAAATACTTTTATACCATTTGGAATAATAACATTATTTGCCTCAGTAGGGACATTTTGAGAAGACCAAATTGTTGGGTCTTCCCAGTTTCCTCCAGAGATTGCAACAACTTCTTTGTAGTTTTCATTAGCTACTAACGGAGTACATCCGCTAATAAGGAGAACACTAAAAGTTATAAATAATTTAATAATCACTTTCATTCTCAAAAAATTAGTAGTAAGAAATAGTTAATTATTGTGTTATTATTGCGCCTTCTTCTTAGCTACATAGTCCATAGAAAAATCATCTATCCAAAAAGTAGTATTTGGTGAAGCTCCATGCATTAATGAAGGAACATAATAAACATACCCTGCCTGAATATCTTTTTTAGTTATCTGAATTTCTTTATACACTAATGTCCATTCTGTTGCTACTTCCATATTTTCAGTTTTTGGCTTGGCATACCCAACAAAAACAGGTTTTCCTTTCTCATTTACTTTTTTATTTGTGAGTTTAGCATCTTTACTTGGCATTAAAGAGAGCTTTACTAGAGCAGGTTTAGACGCTTTCACCCAAAATGACATACGGTATCTACCTGGTTTTTCCACTTTAAAAGCATCACCTCTTAATAGTCCTTTGTACATTACTTTCGCCTCCCCGTTGGTAACACTTTTAAAAGCTTTTTCTCCAGTATGTACCTCATCCGATACTATTCCTGACGCTTTTAAATTAATTGAATTTGCATATAAATAATACCAACCTTTAGTTGACATCTTTCCTTTTTCTGGTTGATTCGTTCTTTTTGATAACGTCAACTCACTATCTTCAAAGCCTCGATTTTCAATTCCTTTTATTGGTTTATATACATTTTGTTGTGCAAATAATGCTACTGAAAATAAACCGATAATTGCTGTAAGTAATAACTTTTTCATTTCTTTAATTAATTAGAGTACGTGTAGTCAAGTGTAGTCAACACTTCAATTGCTTTATTTTTATATATTTCTTGAGTAGGATATTTATTATTCTCCTTTTTATAATCTACCAAAAAAGAATTCATTACTTTATAATAATTTGAATGTAAATAATAGACAGGTTTTTTCTCTCCTTCTTGACTTATTAAAGACATTCCTTTAGTTCTACCATCTTTCAAAAATTCATTATTGTACATTTCCCAGTGTAATGAGAAAGGAATATCAAGTTTTAACGATGCTATCATCAAATTTTTGGTGTTTTTCGCCTGTTTTTCAAGATTTAAACCATCCATCGCTTTAAAACCATATTCACCAATAAAAACTCTTCTTTTAAAGTCTACTCCTTTTTTAGGCTGAAGTTTGCTTTCTATATAGTCCATAGCGTCTCCTAAATCTTTTGTTATTAAGGCTAGATCGTCACCATTTTTTAAATACTCATAACTAGAATAGCTTACTAAATCTACATCTACTTTTGGTAAAATTGATTCTGTAATACATATTTCACCTTTCATGCCTTTTTTAATCAGATTAACTTCAACATAGTGATATAATTTTACATTTTTATGTTTTACTTTTTTCTTAGCATCATCTACAGCTTTTTGTCTAATCTGTAACCACTTTGTCATCCCTGCAACTTTCACTTCAGATGGAATAACATTTCTGTTACCTAACCCATGTAATAACCAATCTCCTTCCCAGTTACCTAGCATAAAGGTTTTTCCTGAGTTGTTATATTTCTTTAGTAGGTAAGTTGCTAAATCATACATTTCGTTATAAAATAGCTGCTCTTCTTGTTTCGTTACGCCATCGTTCCATTTTGCTTTAGTAAGGGTATGTATCCACATAAAGACATATTTGAAATCCATGTCAATTACAGTCTTATAATCTTTCTTGATTTTCAATAAATCTAAAGATGACTGTATTGAAGGATCTTTCTCTAAATCGGGGTACACTTTAAAGTACTTAGCAGCTAAAGAGATTTTCAATAAATTTGACCCCATTGCTCTCACTTGTTTTGCTTGTTCAACAATATAAGAATCATTAGTAAATTTATATTTTCCTCCAATTGCCTGAGTACCTAATACAAAATTATAATCTTCTAAAGATGGTGCTTTAGATATAGTATAATCTTTGCCTGATGTCTGAGAAAAACCTACTATACTTAGGTTCGAAAAAATGATTATTAAAAAAAGTTTCTTAAACATACTTTTATTTTTTTGTTCCTTACAAATGTCTAAAAAACACCTAAAAAAAGAGTTGATTTTCTAACCGTATATGTCGATTATACACCCAAAAACAGCTAAAAATGGTCAGTATAGTTGATTATGATGGATAAATTAGAGAATCATTTATTATTAGAGAAAAAGAAAAATGTTGGTCTTAATACTTACTATTATAAGACCAACATTTTCTATTTAAACACTTAAAGTTTCAATAAATTCTTTTGGCGTTTTACCTTGATGCTTTTTAAAAGTTGTACTAAAGTACTTTGGATCATTAAAACCAGATTCATAAGCAATATCAGCTATACGCAAATCACTTCTATTTTTCATTAACTCAATAGCATGATTTAATCTAATTTTTATTATCAAATCTAAAGGAGACATTCCCGATAACTTTTTCAGTTTTCTAAATAAATTTGATCTACTATAACCAAGGTGTTCACATAAAACATCAATTGTAAATTCCCTATTTGTTACATTCTTTTTAATCTCTTCGACAACATTAGAGAGAAATTCTTGTTCTGCTGAAGTTGATTTAGGCTTTTCTGCTACTTCTTCTTTTTTAGAATCAATTAAATTATGAATCAAGTGACGTGATTTCATAATGTTATTGACGGTGACTTTCAACATTTCTAAACGGAAAGGTTTTTCAATATATGCATCTGCTCCAATTTCTAAACCTTCAATTTTATCTTCAATAGCACTTAATGCCGTAAGCATGATAACAGGAATATGACTCGTTTTATGATTATTTTTTAAAATGTGACATAATTCCTTTCCACTCATCTTTGGCATCATTACATCTGTAATTACCATATCTGGCAAATGTTCTAATGCAATAACAAGTGCTTCTTTACCATTTGGAGCTTCGAGAATTTTATATTCTTTCTCTAGTTCTGCTTTTACAGAAGCTCTTATATCTTCGTTATCTTCTACTAAAAGAATCACTTTATGTGTATTGATTTCAAGTTTAGGAAGATTATCTACTATTTCTTCTACCTGAGGCTTAATTTCATTTTCTGCAAAATGATTTTTACCTAATGGTAATTGAATTGTAAACTTAGAACCTATATCAATAGTACTTTCTAAATGAATAGTACCGTGATGTAATTCAATAATTTTTTTAGATAATAACAACCCAATTCCACTACCAGTAATATTAGTAACCAATGCATTGCTTGCTCTATTAAACCTTGAAAAAATCTTTTTCTGCTGATCTTCTGGAATACCTATGCCATTATCAACAAAACTAATTTTCACTTTATCACCTTCAATATCTGTCACAATCTTTATTGTGCCACCTTCATTGGTATATTTGATAGCATTAGAGATTAAGTTATTAAATACTCTAATCATCTTTTCCATATCAAACCACACCTTTATATCTTGAGAAGAAATTGTTAATTGTATCGATTTATTTTCCAATAATGGTTTAAAATCTAATACCATTTCTTCTATAAAACTTTTTAATTCTATCTCTTGTACAATTACACCTAGCTGATCTCTTTCAGCCTTTTGGAAATCTAATAATTGTGTAACATAATCGTTCAGATGCTTGGTATTTCTTCTAATTAAGTTGAGGGAGTTTTCTTTGTTGATGTTCTTTTGAATTTGATCTGATGCTAACTGAATTAAAGATACAGGTGTTCTAATATCATGAGCTACATTAATAAAGAATTTAATTTTCTCATCACTAAAACGTTCTTGTTCTTTTGCTTTCCAAATCAAATAAGCAGTTACTATTAAACTTATAAATAAGAAAAAGTAGATAAGTATAGCAATAGTTGATAAATAGAAAGGATTCTCTATTTCAATGTCAAGGTCAATCTGGTCTTTTACTAAAATACCATCTGGATTGTACATTTTTACATTTAAATGATATTTGCCAGGAGATAATTTTGAGTAAGTAACACTTCTATTTGAAGACGAAACAGGCGATTTATCTACTCCCATTAGTTGCCATACATACGTGTTCTTTTTGTTACCGTAAAAAATAGGGGTTTCAAAAGTAAATGATAACGTATTCTGATTATGGCTTAATACCATTCTTTTATTTATAGTAGTAGTGTTTATACCTAATTGAGTACTTGGAACTCCATTAATTCTAAAGTCTGATAAATATAAATGTGATGGTACTGTTGCTTTTGGTATTTTATTTGGATTAAAAACTACAGCTCCTTCATTTCCTCCAAAGGCAATTTCACCATTATAAAATTTAGCACTCGCTCCAAAGCTAAACTGCTTCGCTTTTACACCATCTTCATGATTAAATTTTCTAAGGTTACCATTTTTTATAGTATATCTATATAAACCTTCTACAGTACTCAACCACAAAAATTCATTGCTACTTTCTACACCAAAAACACTAAATGATAATTCATTTTTCTTAATTTGAGTAACTTTATTAGTCGTTAAATCAATAAAATAAAAGCCTGTTGAGGCTGCAACCCATAACCTTTGTGTATCATGATTTAAATAAAGATCTTGTACTTCTCTAATATTAAAATCATTCTTCTTTATTACTCTTTTATAAGCATTTGTTTTTTCATTTAATTCAAAAATTCCATCTTTAGAACCAATAAATAAATGATTGACCAAGTTTGAACGTATAATTGATCTTACTTTTGTAATCGTATACGATTTTGCATATTTACCATCAACAAATTGTTGTAAATTTTTACTATTTCCTCCAATCCATAACTGATCATCAACAACGTAACTAGTAAAAACTAATTTCAATTCCTGTTCTTTATTAAAATATCTTTTTGTTAATCGCTCTGTTTTCGGATCAAAATTTAAAACCCCTTGTCCGTAAGTACATAAAATAATCTCGTCTTGATAGAGGTTTATATTTAAAATTGCTGTATTCCTTAATTCTTTTAGGTGTTCATAACTTTTCCAAACCCCTTCTTTTGATTCACTATAAAGACCATTCTCCGTACCGTACCATGTAGTGCCATCTTTATCTAAAAAGAAGCTTCTTACAATGTTATTACCAATACTATTTTTTTCATTTCGAATATGTTTTATATTCTTAAATGGTCCTTTTTGTGTTTTTACAAAATCAACTCCAATAGCACCAACTGAAAACCAATAGGTATTTAATGAATCTACATAAATGTTATGAACATTATTTTGTCTAATAGATGATTCTTTATCAATATCGTTTGCAATTAAGTCTTTAACATTAAACTTTTCATCTAATACATATACACCTAACCTATCAACACTTACCAAAGGCACACCATTATTATCAAAAGCGATAACTCTTACAGCATATCTTTTCTCTGATAAATCAAAGGGTGTTTTATTTACTAACTTATCGTTATCTAGAATAAATAAGCCTAAGAACTCTGTTCCAAACAAAATTCTTCCAGCCTTATCTTTATTAAGACATAGAATATCAGACTTTTGTAAATAACATTTGTCAAAGGTTAACTCGTTTTTCTTTTTGGAATAGGTAAAAACGCCTAACCCATTTGCAGTCCCTAGATATACTTTAGAATTATGGACTATAATTGATTTTATATAATTGAATTTATCAAACTTAAATTGTTTAAGTTCTTTTGTGTTGATATCAAAAATCAGTACAAATTTACGTGTACCTAGAATAATTTTACTATCATCTAATTTTTGAGCAGAAATAATAAATTTAGTATAATCACTATACAACTTTTCAAAGTCATCGGTGGCATAATTATATTTTAATATAAAGCCTTTTTTCCCAATGATATAAGTTGAATCTCCAAAATTAAGTATTTCGTTAATGCTTTTGTTCTTAATATGAATATGATTGGATAAATCGTAAGATTTCAATTCGAATCCTGAATACCGTAATAAGCCAGAACCTGTTCCTAACCAATAATAACCATTTTTATCGGGCTTTATTGATGTAACATATTTATTTAATGTTCCTTTTTCTGATAATAATTGTTCTACCTCATAACAATATGAATTTGAAGTAAAAATGTTTAGTAAAAGGAGTAAAGTAACTAAATTTAAGTAAAAAAATTTCATAGGCGTGGTTGACGCAAATAGTGGTAAAATCTATCATTCAAATATATTTAAAAATTACCAAAATGATAATATTTACCTAGTAAAAATATTCACATTCATTTAAAAAATATGATATAAATGATATTATGACGATATTTTACAATTCTGAAAGCGTCGTTTATATTTAGTAATTCATTTCTAAAATAGGTAAAAAAGGAGTGATAAAAGAAACCATTATCACTCCAAGAAATTATAGACTTAAATTTAAAAACCTGGTTCGTAAACCCTTTTTATTTTAGTATCAGTCTTAAACATCATTTCTTTATAATCATCTTCTTTATATTCTTTTTGTAGCGCTTCTATTTTTGTTTTAAGTCTTGCGGTCACTTCTTCAGTACCCTTTTTACCGTAAATATTATTTACCTCATTTGGGTCTTCTTTTAAATCATACAATTCCCAAACGTCTTGAATTTTACCTTTTTGTTTTTCCGGATTGTAGTAAAAATGAATCAGTTTATACCTTTCTGTTCTTACACCATAATGCGGTTGAACATGATGCCACCAAGGGTATTCATAATAATGATAATACATGGCATCTCTCCAATCTTTTACATCTTCTCCTTCCACAATATCTTTAATACTTTTTCCTTGGATATCAGATGGAATCTCTACACCTGCAAAATCTAATAATGTAGGTGCAAAATCAATATTCATTGCAATTTTATCAGATTTTTGATTTGGCTCAATATGATTAGGATAGCGAATAATAAAAGGCATTCTTAAAGATTCTTCATACATAAATCTCTTATCAAACCAACCGTGCTCCCCTAAATAGAAACCTTGATCTGAAGTATAAACTACAATTGTATTCTCAGCTAAACCATTCATTTCTAAATAATTAAGCATTTCACCAATATAGTAATCAACTCCTTTTACACATCTTAAGTAATCTTTAATGTATTTTTGGTACTTCCATTTTTTTAATGCTTGACCTTCTAAGCTAGGATCAGGAGACCATATTGTTTTATTGTTGTTTCCTTCGTTATACCATTTTCTTTTTGCACTTGCTGATAGTTCTTCAGTTGGGTCAACCTTTAGGTCTTCTCTATTCAAGTTTCTTTCAATTGACATCCATGCATCTTCAGCAGCTGCTCTTCCTGCATAAGTATCATTAAATGTTGCTGGTTCTTTAATCTCAATATCTTCAAATTCATGAGCAAATTTTGGATCAGGAGACCAAGGACGATGAGGTGCTTTAAATTGATACATCAACATAAAAGGTTTGTCAGATCCTTTTCTACTTTCTAACCAATTATGAGCATCTTCCCAAATTTGTTTTGTTGAATGATTACGAGTTTCTTTAATGGTATCAACACCATTCTCTAAAAAAATAGGATTAAAATATTTTCCTTGTCCACCTCTGTTAATCATTACTTTAGAATAATTAAAACCAGTGGGAGTAGACCCTAAATGCCATTTTCCAACAACTGCAGTTTCGTAACCTGCCTTTTGTAATAATTTTGGAAATGTTTGCTGACTACCATCAAAATCCCCTCCTTTTTCATTTTTAAAAAATCCATTAACATGGCTATATTTACCTGTTAAAATTGCGGCTCTAGATGGACCACAAATTGCATTTGTACAGAATGTATTATTCATAATCATTCCTTCAGATGCAAGACGGTCTATATTTGGTGTTAATTCAGGAAATTGTTTAGATAATTCACCTCCATAGGCACTAATTGCTTGAGTGGCATGATCATCACTCATTATAAAGATAATATTAGGTTGCTTTACATCCTGACTAGACGATGTAACTTTTGTACAACCCAAAATGCTTGTGAGTATAGTAAGTAATACTAAAAAATTATTTTTTTTCATTTTTCTATAAGTATATAATTAATCTTATCGTTTTTGATGTTAAAAAAGGGAGGAATAGGTATCCTCCCTTAATTTTTTTAGACTACTTTCTTATTCAAGTAATCTAATTAATAGATAGTCACACAACACAGTTTATTATATAAGTAGTCCGATAGTTAATAATCACACAACAACTAATTGTATTCTAATGGATCTAATACATTATAATTATCCGTATTTAAAAGATCCGTATTTTCATTTTCTCCCCAATTAACAACAGTAACTAATTTTACATTCTTCAAGATGTCGTACTGTTGTTTTGTAAGTATTTCTTTTTCTCTATTTGAGCATTCCATACGTGCATTTTTCTTTTCTTCTGCAATCTCCGGACTAGTTTGATTACCATACTTCTGTTCTATCTCTAAGTTTTTTAGCTTCAACGTAAAGATGGCATCATGTAATTCTTCTTTTTGTTTTGGTGTTAATTCTACCATAAACTTTATCTGTCCAATTCTATCTTTTGAAGAATGATACCTCTGAATTTTTTTAGCTTGAAATGGCGAAATAATATTACTTAGATATATATAATATTTCTTATCTATTTTCTTTTTATGCATTGGTTTAGTAAAGTCATCTAAAGTAGTATCATAACTCACTTTGATTTTCTCAAGATACCTTTCTTTATATAATTCAATTATCTTGTCTTTTTGAGTTTGATTTATAGTTATAAATTCATCATAACTCTCTACCCAAGATCTTATATCTTGCTCTTTCTGTTGGTCTATCTTTTGAGCACTAACAGAAACTAAAGTTATATACATAAATATTGATAGGAATAAAGAACATTTCATTTCAGTAAGTATTTAAAATTAATAAAGTTTTGCAACTGATTGTAATGTAAATGTATATCAATAAAATTTTGACTACCTCCTGTTCAAGCTTATTTACTTGTTTTTAAACTGTTTAGCACTATTATTAATACATTCTGCCACTATTTTAAACCTATCTAACAAATCATTTGTAATCCACTTCTTCTAAAGATCTTAAGACTCTTTATTTTAAAACACTTTACTTCTTAAAGAATTAATTTATTATTTTCCTACTGCTTATATATAATCAATAGACAGACTATTATTTATTTACAAATGAGTATTTTGGCTTCTAATCTCAAAATATCATCATGAATGACCAATTTATCAACTTACTATACTACTCTTATAATTATATTTGCTCTATAAGATTGTGACTTATTTAATAAACGAAATGAATATGAAAAGTATTTATAACTCTCTACTCCTATTTGTGTTTTTAACTGCTTCAATAAATACCTTTGCAGATAAAAAACCATCAGAAAAGCTGAACATATTATTTATTACTGTAGATGATATGAACTGGGACTCCCCGGGTATATATGGCAACAAAATCAAAAGTATTAGTCCAAACATAGATGGACTAGCTGAAGGAGGTATTAGGTTTCAGCATGCTTATGTACAATCTCCAAACTGTTCTCCTTCAAGAGGTGTATTTCAATCTGGTTTATACCCTCATACAAGCGGAATGAGAGGGTTTTATTTTGTAGACTTACCACATGAAACACTTCCTCAAATATTACTAAAAGAAGGTTATTACACTGGAGTAATTAATAAAGCTATTGATTCTAGCTTCTCTCCTGATTTTGACGATACTTGGAATTACTATGATAAAATAGATGGTAAAGAGAAAAGAATACCAAGCACTTATTATAAGCATATGAATAAATTCTTTTCTGAAGCTAAAAAAAATAAAAAACCATTTTATGGTGTAGTAAATATTGCCGACCCTCATAAACTATTTTATAATGATCCTGGAACTCAAAAAGAAGGCTACGTAAACCATCCCCCTTCAATAATTTATAAAAAAAATGAGGTAGAAATACCAGAGTTTCTTCCAAATCACCCTAAAATTCAGCAAGAAATAACAAATTATTATAACTCAGTAAAAAGAGCAGATGATTGCTTAGGAGCGGTTTTAGCCTCTTTAAAAAACGCTGGAGCTGAAAAAAATACAATAGTTATTTTTGTTTCGGACCATGGAATGGCATTACCTTTTGCTAAATCATCTTGTTACCAAAATGGAGTAAAAACACCTTGGATTATAAAATGGCCAGGCAAAATAAAACAAAATACAGTCGAAAAAGAAATGATGATTTCTGCTGTAGATTTTATGCCTACTGTACTTGATATCCTTTCTATTAATAAGCCGGAACATCTTCAGGGAATATCTTTCTTACCAACTTTAGAAGGAAAAAAGCAAAAACAAACTGAATTAGTATTTACTGAATTTAATGAGAATGCAGGTGGAACTCCAAGACCAATTAGAGGTATACATTCTAAGAAATACAATTATGTTTTTAATAGTTGGGCAACAGGTGATCTAATTTTTAAAAGTGCTGCACAATCTCATGCTTCCTATAAAACCATGAAACAAATGGCACAAACTGATATAGATGTTAAGAGAAGATTTGATTATCTAAACCATAGAGCCGTTGAAGAATTGTACGACTTAGAAAAAGATCCTAATGCTCTAAATAACTTAATAGATGACCCTAAATATGCTGACATTGTCAGACAAATGAGAGGTGAAATGCAAAATTGGATGGAAAATACAGATGACTATTTACTTACAGCTTTCTTAGCAAAAGAAGATAAAGCAAAGTTAGCAGAGTTAATGGCTAAAGAAGAAAAAGAAGCCTATTTTAGAGCTTCATCTTTAAAATGGAAACGTCACAAAAATACATCTGGCAAAACTAAAGGCCATACTAAATTATATATTGTACAGTAAAATCACTCCCCCTTAACTTTAATAGAAAGGCTTTATCATTCAGTTGGTAAAGTCTTTTTATTTAAAAAATAGATTATTTGTTCATTTCCGGTTAACCATAAATTTTCTTACCTCAAATGGTATAATATTTATAAGGTTGATAAGACTTAAATGTTGAAAATACAGGTGCCCAATATTTAAAACTATTTGGCATAAACACAAACACTAATAAGATTAATACTCAATAGTTTTGTGTATAAACTCAATCTGTGAGTTGTGAAATGAAATTATTAGAAACTCTTATTTATAATAAAGAGTTTACAAAAATTGATTGACTATGAACAAGAGATTATTTATAACATTTTTAGTAGTTTTTTTTACTAAAAATGTTTTTTCGCAAGAGAAACCAAATGTATTATTCATTCAGACAGATCAACATGTTTGGTACGGTCTAGATTTCGTAGATAAAGGTTTTGATACTCCTAATCTAAATACATTGGCTGAAAATGGCACCTATTTCAGTAATGCAATAGTAACAACACCATCATGTTCTCCTGCTAGGGGAACTTTTGTTACAGGAATGTATCCTCATAGCAATACTATCATAAATAATTTAGTCTCCAAACCTAATGCTAAATACAAACAACATGGTGTCGAAAAAATTGAATATCAATTAACTGAAAACATTTTATTTGATAAAGGATACTTTACAGGACATTATGGTAAATGGCATATTGGAAAGAAAAAAGTATTAAAATGCTACAAAGGTAGTTTACTTGAGGGGCAATCGCATAGCTATGATGCCAATAAAAACTATAAGGAAAAATTAGCTAAAGAAATGGCAAAAATAAATCCTAAACCTTCTGATCAAGAACTTTGGGGATATCCTCTTTACCAAAGTAAAGTTTTTACAGAAGCATCCGGAAATACTAAATGGAAACATAAAGGTATTTTAGCTACTGGAGAAACATCTATTCCTGTAGAATTATTGCCACACACTTCTATTACAAATGAGGCGATTAGAACAGTAAAAGCTAAAAAAGGACAACCATGGATGATTACTGTAAGCTATCATCCCCCACATATTCCTTGGGCTATGCCTGAACCTTATTTTAGCATGTACAATAGAGAAGACATGAAGGTTGATATGAGTGAGTCTGATAAAGTACACCCTAATGCAAATAACATGGATGCCCAAAGATTAGGCAGATTAGTAGGTGAAAAAGGAATCAAAGAGTACTTGGCAATTTATAGATCTCAAGTGAAATATATGGATGAAGAAGTTGGTCGCATAATACAGTCATTAAAAGAAACAGGTCAGTATGAAAATACATTAATAATTTTCACTTCAGATCATGGTGATATTCAGGGAAGATTTGGTGCTATGGGTAAAAGTTTAGATGGCTTCTATGATGAATTAGTTCGTGTTCCTTTAATTGTAAAAGCACCTAATTCAACTAACAAAAAAATGTTGAAAGATAAACATCAAGTAAGTATAATAGATATTATGCCTACCATTCTTGACTATTGTGGAATTGAGATCCCTAAACAAGTACAAGGTGCATCTTTAAAACCTTTAGTGAATGATAAAAAAATAGTGTGGCGTAAGTATAATGTATGTGAAAGAACGTATCCACATAAAAATGATTATGTCTGCAGAATGATCACAGATAGTCATTATAAATATGTTTTTTATAGTAATGGACCTGATGCATTGTATGATTTAAAGAAAGACCCTAAAGAATTGAAAAACGTTATTGACAATAAAAAGTATAAAGGAAAAGTTGAAGAGCTAAAAACAGCTTTGACAGAATGGATGGTGGAATCTAATGATACTTACCTTGCTAAATATTTTGAGATCTAAATAGACCTTTTGATAATACTTGCACTCAATTGGTATAAAATACCACTAGTTTGACACGAAAATGGATTTTCATAAAGTGTATCAGTATTAATTTTAAACAAATTATTCGAATAACATCTTTATGGATTTTTTTGAAAATATGAAATGTATGAATTATAAAGCTAACAATCTATTTGTAGGATTACTACTCTTGCTACTAAGTACAAATTGCGGATCGATATCAAATAAAAAGACGGTTACGCAAAAGTCTAAGCAACCTAATGTGTTGGTAATCATGTGTGACCAACTCAATTACAAGGCTTTAAGCTGCTATGGAGGACCTGTACCTACACCAAATATTGACAGAATTGCGAAGGAAGGAGTTAAGTTTAATAGAGCTTATAGTGCTACTCCTTTTTGTTCTCCTTCTCGTGCTTCTATTGTAACTGGACTCTACCCACATCAACATGGTGTGGTGCACAACTTAGGATCTAAGCAGGAAGATGGAATCAATATTAATGATGAAACTACCGGTAAGTTGCTAAATCAAGAAGGTTATGCTACTCACCAATATGGCAAATGGCATGTAGAAAGTGATTCCCTAAATTACTTACCTTATTATAAGGATCAGTATGATTATGCTTATCAGTATAAACAAGAGATGGCCGATAGACAAATTACGGTGCGTAAGGAAGATGGACAGGATTGGATGAATTTCTACAATCAATTTTGGCCTGTAGAGGTAAGTGAATCAATGGTAGATAAAAGAGATCATTTAGAAAATGTTTGGAAGGATGTCAAACACAGGGACTTTGTGATCAAAATGGGGCGTTTAAGGTTAAAACCTGAAGATTGGATTGATGATATTTTAGCCAATCGTACCGTTGCTTCTATCAAAAATGCGACGGCTCAAGACAAGCCGTTTATGATTACAACATCATTTATATGGCCGCATGATCCAAACTTTGTGCCTGACCCATATTATGGACTATTTAATCCAGATTCTTTACAGATGCCACTAACAAAATTACCAGAGACTAAGTTTGACAAATCATGGTCTAGAAGAATGGTAAAAGGATATGGTGATGAAGGCCTGAGAGAGTTTTTACGTATCTATTACGGTGCTGTAAAATATCTTGATGACAGAGTTGGAAGAATTTTAGGAGAACTAGAAGCTCAAGGTGTACTTGATGAAACGCTCATCATCTTTACGGCTGACCATGGTGACATGATGGGCGAACATGGAATGGTTTGGAAGGTCAATGAGTCGTTTTATGATGATATTGCCGCTATTCCTTTCATGATCCGTTACCCTAAACTCATCAAACCGGGTGTATCTGATATCCCAGTAAGTCTTGTCGATATCAAACCTACTATTTTATCGTTTACAGATACGGAATACAAAGAAGATGTGGCAGGTATAGATATTATTCCATTCTTAACGGGTGAGAAAGATAAATCATTAGCACCTAAATATTCATTCTGTGAACGTATCAAACCACATCCAAAAGGTGGTCGTGAGGTGTTAGAAACTGCAAAAGGTGCTTTTATGGTACGTGGTGAGCAATACAAATTAGTCATGTATCCTGATGGTGATAGTTTCTTTTATGACTTAAAGAATGATCCGGGTGAATCAAAAAATATAATCAATGACAGTAAATTTAACAAGCAAATCCTTGAACTGGAAAATGCATTGCAGAATTGGTTAGATGAAACAGGTTGGAAAGGAGCAAAAGTGAATTATATGTATCGTACAGTATCCTAATATATTATTGTGACATCGAATTAATGGTTTCGAAATACTAAAGAGGGTTGTCTCAAAATCTTAGTAAAGATGACGGGGCAACCTTTTTTATGTTGCAAGCTAAAATTTTAATTATTGAATTGTATAAAAAATCACACTGTCAGTATAACCAAATAACACCTTTAATATCGACCTATTAAATCCGATCACATGCTACACTTTTGTCTCTAAGATTTCTTTTCATTTATTTTCAATTAATGGTTCTTTATCAGAATGTCCACAATCTAAATATAAAGGTTATAAATTTTAAGATACTTATGAAGTTCTGCCATAACATATGAATAAATTAAATAATTTCTACCATGAATAATATGAGTTGGTATATTTTAAATTTCATTTGTACTATTCAATATATGGTTTTCCTCCATAAAACAATTGTTAGTTAAGTAATGAGCTTCCAATTTTGATGAAGATTTGTAAGGGAAATCTTTATCAAAATTGATAAACTTGACCATCTGAAATACTAGTAATAAATATATAAAATTCATGGTATGTCAACTCATAACTAAATGTATTGATCTCGTCTTTAGTTTCATAAAATATTTTATTAGGCTCCATTAATAAAATGATCAATTGAAAATTTATTACCTAGGAAAACAGAGCGTAAAATTAATTCTTTTACTTTCTGTGGATACATTATACTAGATCCACCAAATACTACTTTTTTTACTGAAAGTTTTCTGTGTGGATTTCATTAAAATAATGATAAAAAAAAACTGACTCATTTTTTTAATTATGAGACAGCCTTTTATTTGAAATCCAAACAGTATCGTTATTTAAAACTATCCACTTTTCATCAAAAGAAGGTAATAGCTATTTACTAACTATTAATTCACTTATATGAATAGTTTTATCAGATTTTAGAATATGAACAAAATAAACTCCAAAGCTCAAACCATTTATTACAATTGAAGATGTTATACTTTTTTTATCAAAAACTACACGCCCTTGTTGATCAATGATTCTAACATCTACAACATCATTTATATTGAGTTTAATTTTCTCTCCATTTTTTATTGGATTAGGGTAAAAAACGACTCCTTCTTGTTGACCTTTTAAACTACTCATTACTGTAGTATTTTCTTCGATACTCTCATCATTTCCCTCATTATCAGTATCCTCTTGTTCTTCATCCTCTTCCTCTTCAGAAGAGAATTCTACAAGATTAGATGCACCTAATTCCGTTAATTTACCTTCAGGTCTATTTTCATTTTTAATGTTTCGCTTCCACTCTAAGCGTGTTGCACGTTCTTGAGAAATTTCAATTCTCTCTTCCATAAACGCTTTAAGTTTAGTCGTATCATCTTTCACTAGATATCCTTCTAATGCAAAATCATTGGTTGTTCTCATCCAATTTTCCATTCTTGTTCTAAGGTCCTCCAACACTTCTGCATATTCAGGGTCATTGATCAGATTGTGCTTTGAATAGGGATCATTTTTAACATCATACAATTCTTCAACAGTTCGATAATTTAAGAAATCAACCCTTTCTTTTATTTCATCATGTTCTTTGGATAATGTAATATAGGTTGCATACGATCTGTACCAACGACATTCCATTGTTGCAAGATAATCCCCTGTACCCCAAGCATTAAAAATATACACAAAATCTTTTGAATGCACTGCACGCATAGGACGAGGTTCTGCTGTAGGACCTTCATTGTGTTCTACAAAAACATATTCCCTATCCTCTTCAACTTCTCCTTTTAAAACACCTAACAATGAACTACCAGCTAACGGTCCTGGTACTTCGGTATTTGTAGCTTCAAGAATTGTAGGCATCATATCAATTGCTGAAATCATATGTTTGGTGTCTATTTCACCTGCTTTTACTTCATTAGGCCAAACTACAATCCATGGGGTTTTAACACTCTGAGGATATAAATTTGACTTCACAAATGGAAATGCCATACCATGATCTGAAATATAGACAATCAAAGTATTTGACATCATTCCTGCATCTTCAAGTACTTTTAATATATCTCCAATACAATCATCTCCCCTTCTAACAGTATTATAATAATCTGTCATTTCTTCTTTAAAATTATCATACTGAGGAAGAACTGGATGAATAGGAATGTCATCTTGATGATAAATTAAGGATGGGGGATTTTTATCAAAACCATCTTTAGTATCTTCACCTCTATAAAATGGTAGATGTGGGTCTTGTACATTTACGGAAGCATAAAATGGTTTATTTGAAGTCTTGGCTTCTTGCAATAACTCTTCAAATGCTACCTTATATTTATTCGCTGTTCTTGAATTTATATTTTCGAAAGAAGCTACATAATCCCAATATTTTTTACTGTTATTTGTAGGTGCAGAATCCACTACTTTTTGAATAATACCTGTAAAATAACCGTTGTTTCTTAAGGCTTCTGGTAATGTTGCTTGAGGGAAATCAACACTAAAAAAACCTTCTACTCCACTATTATGAGAATAATTTCCGGTATGAAAAACATTTCGAGAGGGACAACAGTTTGGAGCTTGCACGTATGCGTGTTGAAACAGCATTCCTTCCTCAGATAGTTTATCAATATTGGGGGTTGTATTTTTCACTTTAGCACCGTACGCTCCTATCGAATCAAAGTTTAAATCGTCTGACGTTAAAAATAACACGTTAGGCCTTTCTTGTGATTTGGCTGCATAGGGTGTTAAAATAAGTATGACAATACCTAGATTGATGATTGATTTTATACTAAAAAATTTCATTCCACTTTTGTTATTAGATGATCATTATTATATCAAATCCTACTAAAAAGTACAGTTAAACTATTACTAAATAGAGACTTCATAAATATAAATTGGCAGCTAAAAAAAAGGGTTGATGATTAAGTCAAATTATTTCAAAATCTATCCTAAAGCACCTATTTTCAATATATTTAAAGTACTTATTCTAAGATACTTTCAGGAGTCATTTTTTACAATGCCACTATAAATTTTTCTATATCATAAATGTTCTTTCGATTAACCCCTGCATCAAATTGAGTCAAAAAAAAGTTAGGCTTACTCTTCACTTCAAAAGTATTATCATTAATTAATACTATTGTTATTTTTTCACCAAAAAAAGAAGATAAAGAGGGTTTGGTCCGTCCCTCAATCTCATTAATATTGGTGTCCAACTTCCATTGAACACTTTTTAAAGTCCTATTTAAGTGATCAAATAAGGTAGTAAGTGAAACATCTTTAGTAAAAATGGCTTTTTGTTTTACATACAAATCTGCTACTTCTATCTTCTCTAAGCCTATAGCTTTCAGTTGCTTTTTCTGATACTTTATTGAAATCCAAGTCATAAACAGAGCATTTACAATAGAAATATAGAATAAGTTAAAAACATCAATTGGCCTGTCTTCATATATATAAACTAACGAATAGATGGTTACAAAAAATAACGTAGCAATCAGTATCCTCTTAATATAAAATAGTGGTGTGGTCATAAAGTTTTGAGTTATCTAGTATTGAACTCAAAAATAATTTAAAACAAAGAATAAAAAAACCTGACTAAGACAAAGTCTTAGCCAGGTTACAAAAGCTATATAAAAAAAGAATATTATCTACTAAAATACAGGGCTCACATTCCCTTCCGAAACATTATATCCAGTTACTCTAATCTTAATTTCCTCTGTTAAGTTAAGCTTATCAAGGTCAATTATTCTTGACTCTCCTGGTAATAAAGCAAAGTAACCATCAGAGAAATATGCAGGTAGGATAACTTCTCCAGTTGCTGCACTTAAAGCATTTAATTTTACATTAAGTGCTGGAACATTTGATGTATTAGAAATTTTAAATTTACGTGACTTAGAGTTAGCTGTAAGTTCTTTTACATTTAATTTAACAGATGCTAAAGTATTCATTACTTCAAAATTCTCTTCCTCACTTTTTTCCCAATATTCATTGATAGAAATAATATTTTTTGCTTTATCTCTTAACGTCAATCGAATTAAATATATAGTATCAATATTCTTAGCCAAATCAGTGGTAGTTACTACAGTTAACTGATTTTTTGGGACATTAACTTTATAAGAGTCTGATGCTAATTTCTTTCCATAAACATCAAAAACATCTACAGAAGCAACCGCTTTTGTTAAAGCTGTTTGCGAAGCATTTGCAATTTCAATTTGTTGGTTTTGAACATTTCTCTGAATATGAATTGGCTCACTACCTTTCTTACTAGCGTAATAAGAACCAAAAGTTTCATAATCCCAAGAGTAAACTTGCCAAACTGTACTTGGCCATGCAGGGTGTGTCATCCATAATAACAAACCTGTTGTATTATTCCATAATTTACTGTTCCAAGATTCGAACATGTTTCTATGGCTGTTGTAGTTTATAAACTGTGCCTTTTTACAGAAATCATCAATCCCTGTGGCATCTCCATAAAGTTCATTTAAATGATCTACATAGTCTTCTTGTCCCCAATGGAAATCGTGATAAGCCCAAACATCATTTATTGGCCACAAATCTTCTTCAGCCATCATTTTTCTCATAGATTCTGCTGTAGGAATTGATGTTGTTCCTAATTCTGAAGAGAAACCTCCTACTTTATGATCAGCATAATAAGTTGGGTCTTTTACATATTTCCAAGGACCACTACTTTTTAAATTCAAATTTCTTGAGTTTCCTTGATAAAAACGAGTACCATCATATTTTGTAACTAACGTTGATAACTTCGTTTCAAGACTTTCTGGAGCATATCCTTCATTTCTAGGACACCAAACTACTATTGATGGGTGATTTCTATACTTTAGAACAACCTCTTTAGCATTGTTCATAAATAATACCTCATCGTTAGGTAATAAGTTGTGATTTTGAGTAGATAACCAGAAGTCATTCCACACCATCATACCGTATTCATCACAAAGTGCATAAAATTCTTCTTCTGTAGATTCTCCAGTCCAGTTTCTAATTAAATTAAAATGGGCATCTTGGTGCAGTTTCATATATGGTTCTAAACGCTCTCTTGATACGCGTTTCATACCATCATCCATACCCCAATTTCCACCTTTAACAAAGATCTTTACTCCGTTTACTTTAATCACTAAATAAGGTGACAATTGTGCATCTTCTCCTTTTTTAAACTGATCTAACGAATATCCTTCAGCAATTGAAGGTACAAATACACCTGGCTGTACTTTTCTTGGTTTTCTATTGTTTAAAAAGTAAGTATCTTTTGTATTATCACTAAGTGGGTTGTACTCAATTCTAGCATTTTGTTTTTCTCCAGCATCTACTGTAAGACCAAAAGACAACTCTCGAATACCAAACTTAATTACTTTATTATCAAGTTGTTTCCCTGCTTTATCTTTTACTGATAATTCCAACGTATATAGTTCTGGCTTACCATAACCGTTTGGCCACCATAACCTTGGGTTCTTAAAGTTTAACTCTTTGAATTCTTCTGCTGATAATGCAATTTCTTCTGTAGAATTCCCTTCAATTTTGAATGATTTTGAAACAACTTTGTTCTCAATTTTAGCTTCTACTATAACTTCTTTTGCATCCTTTGATTTATTCTGAAAAGATGAAGTGATATTAACTTTAGCTTTTGATAAATCTGGTAAATCAAGGTCTGTAACTACAAAAGGGTTTTCTATACTAACACCGCCTTCAAAACGAACACGTACATCTTGCCAAATACCTATGTTTCTATCACGAATACCAGGAATCCAATCCCATCCTTCAGACGAAATAAATGTTGGCCCATCCATACAAAGTTGACCTCCATTTACTCCTCTATCTGCTAAATGAGCTTCTTGGGGAATACCTGGGTTTGGTGGAGGCAAAACCTGAACAGCAATTGTATTATTATCTTGAACTAAAGCAGTGATATCGAATTTACCTGTTACAAAAGCACCATCTAAACGACCTACTTTTGTACCGTTCACCCAAACAATTGCTCTATAATTAATACCATTTAAGATTAAATATTTTTTCTCTGAATTTCCCTGTGTTTGAGGGACAGAAAAAGTAGTTCGATACCACCAATTTTTACGGCATAAATCTTCAGGAATGCTTGTATTATATACGCCAAAATAAGGATCTGGATAAACACCTTCATTTACTAATGTAGTTAATACCGTACCTGGAACTGTTGCTGTATACCAATCATCGTCATTATAATCTGCTGTAGAAATATCAAAACCGGTGTGTCTTAATTTTTCTTCTTCAATTAATGTCCAATTGTCTTGAATAATAATTTCATTTTCCTCAGATACCTTTGTTACACTTTTTACTTCTGGTCCTACTCTTAATGCCTTATCAATTGTTTTAGATTTAGATTTAGGTACAGTGTTAGGATCTTGTGGAGCTCGTAAACCAAAATTGGATTTTTCTTTTTCTTGTGCTATTAGTGTCTGCATTGACAAACACATTAATAATAGTGCTAATATCTTTTTCATACTTTATCCGCTATGCGTTAAAAAATTGTATTAATAAATGGTAGTCGATGTTTTAGTTGTCACACATACATTGACATCTACAAAAGTGGGTATTCTTTAATCTTTTCAAGTTTAGTTACAATTCAAAAGGGTAGAAAATAGTACTAAAATAGCCATATTAGACCTGTAAAGAAGGTTTTGATACGATTTTAGAATTTTTATTTGGGTTTTTAATAAGTTCGAATTTTTTTTGATGCTCTTCGTTTGTTTTGAAAGTATAACTCTTCTTCAGGATTAACATTCCAACTATTTACAACAAAAATGTTTCTTTATTCCGTATTCAATTATTCACTAACCAAAAACTGAACTTCAATGAGATATTATGCTAACTCTTTAATTTTATTCCTTTTTTCTATTCAATTTTCACATGCTCAAACCCCTAGAGATATTGTTTCAGTCTTTGTTAAACAACTTAATATTGAAAAGTATGCAGGAGGAGAATTTGTTTTTTCTGCAGATGTAAAAGCAGATACTATGACCTCTAATTCTTCTTCTCACTTATGGGTAAGAATCGATGACAGAAAGGATAATACAGTTTTTTTTAACAATATGTATAAAAAACCAATACAATCTAATGTATGGAAAAACTATTCTATTAAAGGTAAAATTGATAAAAAATCAAAGGATATATTATTTGGAGGCATATGCCTAAATAAAGGAAAATATTATTTCGATAATTTTGATTTGAAAATTAAAATGAAAGGAGGTGAATGGGAAACAATAGCATTACCAAATGCAAGATTAGAAGATACTACATATGATAACAATTGGGGTACTTTTAATTTACCTAAAGATTGTAAATTTGAAATTCATAAAGAAAAAGATAACAATTGTCTTATAATAGATGCAAGTCAATTATCAATCTATGGCTACAACAAAAAAAATGGAAAGTTTGCAGATGTAAATGGAGTAAAACTATATTATGAAACATATGGTGAGGGAGAACCTCTCCTCCTAATTCATGGTAATTCTCAATCTATTAAAAGTTATGCAGCGCAAATACCTGTACTCGCTAAAAAATATAAAGTCATAGCAGTAGATACAAGAGGACATGGACAATCTACCGAGGATGGAACTTCTTTTTCTTATACTCTTTTTGCTGATGATATGATCGCTTTAATAGAGCATTTAAATCTGAAAAAAGTGAATGTTTTAGGATGGAGTGATGGAGGAAATACTGGACTTATTATGGCAATGAAAGCACCACAGAAAATAAATAAACTTGCTGTTATGGGTGCTTGTCTATTTAATGATGAAACCTCTATAAAACCTGAAATTAATAAGCAACTTAAAAAATTGATCAGACAATTAGAAAAACAAACGAATGAAATCACTTTCCAAAAAAGGATGATGTATTTATTGAGAGATGAACCAAATATTAATCCCAATGACTTACAGAAAATCACTTGCCCTACTTTAATAATGGCAGGAGAAAATGATTACTTTTTTGAAAGCCATACTAGATTAATTGCCGAGAAAATTAAAAATGATCAACTAATAATTTTTAAAGGTGGAAATCATATGGAACCTTCTACTAATCCAGAACGATTTAATACAACAGTAATATCGTTTTTCTTAGATGAGAATAATACTAACAATAAAAATGTAAACTAAACCAACATGAACGAACAGGAAGTAAAGATTCTTACAATTATTTATAATAACCAATAACTTTTTAGATGGCAACACTACATTTATAGCTCTATTTTCGTGAGCAAATCCGAAAAACTTTATAAATCTTACTTTTACCGGTGTAAACTGACCTCTCGAAAAATTTGTACATTAAAAAATCACTTTCATAATGATAAGTGATAAAGGCAAGGTTATAAAGTAGGGAGAAATAGGGTAAATAAGGAGGAATAAGAATAGATTAGACGCATTTCTTCTGTTGCATCTGTGGTACAGGATTTTTCCAAACTTCGAGAGCGGCTTCTTTTTTTATTAATCTACGCATCCAGTAATATTTTGGAAGTGTAGATGACTTAAATTTTATAAAGAATTTCAGGTGTTCTAACAAAAGATCATAATATTCCCAATTATTTAAATAATGGAATTTCTTAATCCCTAAGCGTTCGGCATAAATTTTATATCCAGAAGTACTAAATTTCCATTTTCTTAAATTTAATCGGAAATAATATTGATCTGAATACCAATAAATTAAACGTCTTTCATCGTGTAATTTATATTTTGTAGTACGTAAGGGATGTATTCTGAATGGATTCTTTTTTCTAGAACCTGCATACTTTTTCCTAGCTCTATATAATTTATGAGCGTAATCGGCATCATATCTTTCCGTATGAGGATTAGTATTTCTTTTCAACTCACGATAAATAGTAGATGGAGATACCTCTAAATATTTTGCTATCCAAGCAACAGAATATTTTTTCAGCTCTATATAACGCTGAAGTAATTTTCTTTTAAAGTGAGGTAGATTTTTCAAGTTAATTTAGAATGAGATCGTTAGCAATGACCGAATTTATAAAACATATTGATAAGCAACAAACATTCTAAGGTGTTTCACTAAGTTTCAAGTACCGTTATCAGGATAAAAAACGGGTTATACTAAATTACTTAGCCTGAAATAAAATAAAACGTATCCTTCATTTTTAACTCTTAATTTTTCAGCCTAATTTTTGAAAAAAATTAAACAACCATGAAATTAAAAGATAAATCTCTTCTTAAAGATAAATGTTACGTTAATGGAAAATGGGTTGATGGACATGAAGGAAAAACTTTTGAAGTTACAAACCCTTATGACCAATCAACTATTATCTCTATAGCTAATTTTGATAAAGAAGATACTCGAAATACAATATTAGCGGCAGAAAAAGCTCAAAAAGAGTGGAAGAAAACTACTGCCGGAGAACGTTCTCAAATCTTAAGAAAATGGTTTGATTTAATGATCGAACATAAAGAGGATTTAGGGAAAATATTAACGTTAGAACAAGGAAAACCACTTCCTGAGGCGATTGGTGAAATTGCTTATGGGGCATCATTTGTAGAATGGTTTGCAGAGGAAGCTAAACGTACTTATGGTGATGTAATTCCTGGACATCAAGCAGATAAAAGAATAATAACTATTAAACAACCTGTAGGTGTTGTTGCAGCTATTACTCCATGGAACTTTCCAAATGCAATGATTACAAGAAAAGTTGGTCCAGCATTAGCTGCAGGATGTTCCATTGTTGTAAAACCCGCAAAATATACACCTTTAAGTGCTTTAGCATTAGGAGAATTGGCAGAAAGAGCCGGTATTCCTAAAGGGGTTTTCAATGTAATTACTTCTAATAGAACAAGTGAAATTGGGCAAGAATTAACTGAAAATCCTATCATAAGGAAACTGTCGTTTACAGGTTCTACAGAAGTTGGAAAAACATTAATAAAAGCCTGTGCTGATACCGTTAAAAAAGTATCTATGGAATTAGGGGGCAATGCTCCGTTTATTGTTTTTGCAGATGCTGATATTGATAAAGCGGTAGAAGGGGCTATTGCTTCGAAATATAGAAATGCAGGGCAGACTTGTGTTTGTTCAAATCGCTTCTTTGTTCATGATGAAATCTACGATGAATTCACTTCAAAACTAAAAAAAGCGGTAAGTCTATTAAAAGTTGGAAATGGTTTTGATGAAGGTGTTCAAATTGGTCCTTTGATTGATAAAAATGCTGTTAAGTTTGTGCAAGGAATTGTAAATGATGCCACAAATAAAGGTGCTTCTATTGAACTTGGGGGGAAAGTTTCTTCAGAAAATGATCAGATTTTCTTACCTACAATTCTATCCAATGTGAAAAAAGGAATGGATGTGTATACTGAAGAAATTTTTGGTCCAATCGTCCCAATTTTCCGCTTCCAAACAGAAGATGAAGTAATTGAAATGGCTAATGATACTCCTTTTGGTTTAGCAGCTTATTTCTACGGCAGAGATTACCAATTGGTGTGGAGAGTGGCTGAAGCATTAGAGTACGGAATGGTGGGTATCAACACTGGTATGATTTCCACAACTGTAGCACCTTTTGGAGGAATTAAAGAAAGTGGTTTTGGAAAAGAAGGTTCAAAATATGGAATTGATGAATACCTTGAAATAAAATATATGTGCTTTGGGTAATTAAATTTGATTTTTGAAATACAAAACGAGAGGTAATAGTACTACCTCTCGTTTAAAGTATTGATTTATCTACTTTTCAAATCATTTAATTTGGAAGTAAATTCCATGCTTCTTTTGAGTAAACGGTCATGGCTTTCTGCCCACCTTTGCCACCATACTCTGCGTAAACAGCTACACAATTATGATTAGAAAAAATTTCATTATTCAATTCATCAATTGCTTTTTTGAAAGCTGCTTTTTTTGTCAATGTCCAACACGTTCTTAATTTATTTTGAATACTTTCCCACTCTGATGTTGTAATACCCAAATCCTCTAAATCAGGAGTTAAATCTTCTAAAAACAAACTATCTTTATCAGAAAAAGCAGCAAGGTTTCCTTCTGATAAATAACCTACGGCATTGTCTGGTTTTCCACCTTTACTACTTGATTTTACATGTCGATTACCCCAATTAGCACTTTTGTTTTGCTTCACATTTTGAGCAAAAGATAAAGAAGAGATTAAAACACCTAAGAATAATAAAACGATGTGTAGCTTTTTCATCAAATTAGAAAATATAAGTTTTCAATAAATTTATGTCTCACTACTTTAGATCAATGTTTTCATAACAACTAAGTAGTGTTTTCATAAATAGAAGTGTAAAGAGATTTGAAAACCCCTATTTTTACTAAAACTATTTTCTTCTGAAAAAGTAGCTTCAATATAAAAGTGAGATAACTTTTAATATCTAACTTTAATAATTAATTACGAATTTAATGTATATGAGAGTGAGTATGAGAATGGTGACTATGTCCATGTGCTAACTTTACGGTATAGTCAAACAACATTTCACTTGCTTTATGATGGTCCGCCATTGCGTAATGCTCAAATAATGTTTTTACATCTCCTTTATTAATCATTTGTGCAAAAACACCATAATCTCCTCCAGCTGATGTAGAAGGGTTATTGGGTATTCTTGTTATTGTATGCACATGATTATAATCTGCTCCACCTCCACCAAGAGCATTTTCTGAATTATATTCAACCCATAAATAGGGATTATAGATTCTGTAATAAAAAGGTGAAGTTGTTGTTGGGCTATCCACCTCGTCTATCCAAACAAAATAGGTATCATCTAAATTTGCCATAATATCGGTCCACCATGCATCTGCAAATGCAGTTTCCATATTGTATACATACTCTTTCATTACCAATATTAAATTAGCTTGTGTTTCAGAAGACATATCAGAATATTTTAAACCTGTTCCTGCAAAACCAGAGTAGTCATAATCACCTCTGTATGGGTCTACATCACCAGGAGTTCCTGCAGGACCTACTTCCATAGAATGACTACTTGATGAAACTGCAGCTGCATTCTCGGAAGTTGATAATTCATTATATAACGTTAATGCAAGGTCTCTTTCATCTTTAAAAATATCAAAATCAGTTCCATTAAAAGAAGATACAGCAGGTTCTCCTCCTAAAAATGCAGGAACTATAGAAACGTTATCACCATGTACTAGAAAATTTATTGCTAAATGATGCCCATCTAATTGAAATCCCCAAGAGCCACTATTTTCTGGATCACCAAACATATCAATAGAGTAATAATCAGGGTTCCAAGCAGAAGAATTTTCAGTGTTTAAGAGCCCTTCAGCTAACATCGTTATTTCATCAACTTTCTGATAACCTCCATCACTTAAAAACAATTGTAATAGATTTTTAAAATCTGCTAACTGATCTTCTGTAAGATCTCCATAAATAATACCATCTCTTTGCGTTCCGTTAGAATTTGGCGTATTATGCCAGGTATAAAAACGGTCATCATCTAAGCATGTAGTAGCTTGAGACAAAAGTGTAGAGGAAAGTGAATTTCTAAACGATATCATTGCTTGTCGCATTGCTTCAATTTCAGTATTAGTCGATTGTGCAACTTCACTTGGTGTATCACAATCAGAAGTTGTACCTCCTCCGTTATCATCAGTATCATTACCATTAGCTACATAACCTTCAGGTTGTTCACAAGCTTCTAAAGTCGCATCGGGATCTCCTAAACCATCATTATCGGCATCTTCATACCATGTAGTTTCTGTGCAATTTTCGCTGCTTTCGCAAGAAGTTAATAGAGCTCCAACAAAGAATAATAAGTAGATAGAAAAATATTTCATTGATTTTTAAATATGATTAAAAAATAAGCTTTATATCCTTATAAAGGAGCAACTAAACTTGTTGTACTTATTATTTAAGATGTTTTTTAAATCAATTCTATCTGCTAATTTTCTATTTTTAAAATGATATCTTTACTTCATTTTTTTGATTATTAAATCACTAATAAAGAAATTTATACTAGGTAATATTCTTTGTGTCAACGCAACAAATTTTGCTTTAAAACCTGGAATAATCATAAATTTATTTTTTGATAATTCCTTTAGAAGATAAGAACATGCTGATGTTAATTTTAAGTTTCCTGCAAATTGTTTTAAAACTTTTGCTACCTTAGGTGATTCTAAACGTTCAGCTTCGACTAATGGAGTGTCAATTTCTGGAGGGCAGGCCACAGATATTCGTATCTGATAAGGTTTCCATTCACTACGTAACACACTTGCAAAACCTACAGTAGCAAATTTAGAACTACAATATGCTGAATAACCATAATTAGAAATTAAACCTGCCAAAGAAGCAATAAATAAGAGTTGACCTTTTGACTTTTTTAAATAGTTAAACGCAACATCAGCAACATTTCTAGAGCCAAAAACATTACTATTAATTATCTTTTCAAAATCAGACTGTGAGGTTTCTAAAAATGGTAGACACTTCCCAATTCCAGCAGAGTGAATTACAATATCAGGTGTACCCACTACTTTTTCTGCAAAATGAAAAGCTGATTTTATTGACTCAATATCTGTGGTATCTAAAAAATGTGAATACACTTTATTAGACATTTTATTTTGCTCAATTACTTTAACAGATGTCTCTAAATTTTTTCTTCCAAAAACTACTACATTTGCTCCAAAATTTGCCAGTTGTTTACCCATTTCTAAACCAATACCACTAGTTCCTCCAGTAATAAATACAGTTTTATTGTTGTAGTATTTCATAAATTGAATTTGCTTATAAAAAAATGCTTCTTCAATATAAATAATATAGATACACTCTTTAAAAATTAGACAATAAAAAAGGGAAGTATGCACCTCCCTTCTTTACTAATATTACTACCTAATTAATTTATTCACTCAATGAGAAATAAACTTTCATCATCTAAATTACTAATCAATAAGTAATATCAAGTACATAAAAATGTCACCACTTTTGTAAATTAATTTTTAAATATCTGTAGAATCTGTAGAAATCAAGAAAAATGTATTGTCTTCTATATTCTGTTGTTCTTGTTCTATTTGTATAGGAACTGACTTTTCCGAATTTAATAACTTCCCTTTAAATGGGACTAATAAGATTGGTATACACATTAAAAAAACTATTGCAAATACCGTTGTTCCAAATATTGTTTGATTCATTTTAGCTATATTTCATTTCATTCATAATTCCTTTCTCATTTGTAAAATAAAGAGGTATTCTTTTTTAAAAAGATGACTTAGCTAACTATTCTTAGATAAAAAAAGTTAAACGCAATACATTCAATTTTATAGTATTCTGAAAAAATTTAAAAGGTAATAAAACAGGGTTTCGTTACTTAAATTTTATTATAAAATAATTATTTGTTACTTATTAGACACATTGTTACATTTGTATTGAAATGAATCTAGACCTATTACAAAAGGCAAATGTTAGTTTATATAATCCTATAAGGTATTTAGTAGCTACCTTATAATAACATTTAGATTATATAGTAAATAGTTAGTTAAGTGGAGAGGGTAATTTAATATTAAATTATCCTCTTTTTAGTAATTTAATTCTAGCCCTTTAACACTTAATTTACTTCCAACTCCCCCTTTATAACTCGCACCATGAGCACTAGATGCAAAAACAACTATAATATGAGTAGGCTGTGCTGAAAGGTTATTATAGAAACCCTCTTCGGGCATTTCTTCATTATTTGTAGAAGGCATCATATAACTAGCTAATTCATTACTATTGCCATAAACAAAAGGTAATGTAATTGATTCAAAATCAACCATATTTCTATCAGATCTATGCCATGCTGTAGCTAATCTATATCTTTTATCTCCTTCTCTCACTTGTAGAATTACATACATATCACATTCGTCTACAATACCATCGTCATATGTTTTGGGCATATATTGGTACATTGTTGTAAAACTTAATGGTCTATCTGTAAACGGAATACCAAAATCTATAGCAATATCAGTTAGTCCACTTCCTTGAATATGTCCAACAAATAAAGAACCTGCAGCAATAACACCAACTGCTGTTTTTGTTTCTAATAATGCATACTCTGGGTTTTCCTTATTTGGGTATGGAGTTACTGTTTGCGGATATGTTTTAAAAATTAAATCTGCAGCACCTTTATCTCCAGATCTCCATTGTGTATCCAAAGCATTACCTGGTAAGTAAAATGACTTCGTTCCTGTACCTTCCTGAAACCATGTAGAAAAATCTGAAAATGGTATTTGGTCACCTTCAATTGGGGTTGAATCTACAGATACATGAATAGTCCAGTTTATAGATTCATTAAATTGAAAAGTGACATCTTCTGAAAAATCAGTTACACTATCTGGGCTTGGATTAATACTAGCTGATGCAGGAGAGTAATCGAATGATAAGATGTTTAAGTTAGAAATATCCGTTCCGTTTGGCATAATAACATCAATATTATTTGTAGAAATATTGATCGTAGAACTTATTTGATTTTCTATCTCAAAAGAATGAATTTCAATAATTTGTCCTTCTTCATATACTTTTACAATCCATTCCTCTTCCTCATTAAATAAAAATACTACATCTTCAGAAAAATCTTTTACATCTTCTATTGCAGGTGAAATTGAAGCCGCTGATGGAGAATATTCAAATGTTGTGATACTAAGATCATCTAAGTTTGTATTAACAGGCATTATAACCTGAATTATATTATTTGCAGTATCAATAGTAGAAGAAACTTGTCCTTCAATCTCAAAAGAATTAATAACAAGTTGCATATCTCCATTAAGAACCCTAACCTTCCAAAGATAATCTTGATAAGTTGAGACTGTAATCTCCACCTCATTTGTAAAGTCATTCAATACCTCTTTTGATGGGGAATAGGTAGCATCTTTTGTTACACTTATACTATCAATTTTTAGTTTAGATAAATCTGTTCCAAAAGGCATGGTTACTTCAACAACTTGTTCTTCTGCAGAAATTAACGACAACCCTTCTTGCCCTTCAATTTCAAAATAAATTATTTCTCCAAAAATATATGGAAATGGAATATCGTTTTTAATACATGAAATAAACAGCACTAAAGTACTTACAACTAAAAATATAATTTTTTTCATCTGATTATAAATAGAATGCTAATCCAATATTTAAAGAGAACATATCAATATTAAAATTCGCTTTATTGACATTTCTCGACCCTTCTTCTACTTGATTTTCTGTTTGATGAACCCACTTATTTGTAAATCCTAAAACACCAATTGAAACCTCTAGAGCAACCATATCATTAATAAAGGCAGTCATACCAGGAGCAACACCGATATTAAATTCGTGTGTGGTAGAATATACACCAGTAGTATGGTGAGGTGCCTCTCCTAAAACAGTTTCTTTAGATTGTCCATATCCATACGATAATCGGACTTCGTTAAACAAGCCAAAGCGTTTACCATCTCCAAGTGGTAAGTAATTTCTTATAAAAATAGATGAATAAAACATGTGCTCTTCATTCTTAATACCATCCATTCTAAAAGAGAGGTCATCATCAATTTTTATATTCATCTCATCAATATTTACCCTTTTTCTTGTATAGGTAAAACGCCCACCAATAGCGAAGTTATCTTTGATAAAATAAGCAAAGAAAGGACTTACAGCAAAATTAAAAGTCTGTCCACTCCAATCTTCTATAAGCATAAATTTATAGTTATCGTTTGTAGATTCTGAATACCTAAAAGTCGAACCAACTAACCATTGGCCTTTTTCTATAAAAGTTTGATTTTTTATACCTCTTGTAAATTGTTCTTTCCTAGGGATTTTATTTCCTAGACTATCATATTCTTCAACTTGAGCATAAACAATTAGACTACTAAATAGTAGTAAAATTGTTAGTAGATGTCGATACATTTTAAATTGATTTAGTAGTTCAAAATAAGTAAATATATGTAGTATTTTTTTACTTAGACTGCACAATTATTTATTTGTGTTACGTTGTTACAATTTAAAGTTAAATAGAATTTTTTTTTGAAATGAATGATAAAAATAGTCTTAACAGAATTTACAAAATGTGTTTATTGTTATAAAGTTTCATTTGATTTTCAATGCCTTGATTTACTTTTATTTAAAGGCATACTTAAAAAAATAGCTCACAATATGTAATGTAAGCTATTTCTTATTTCATGATATATTTTGAATTGGAATTATTTATTTCGACATAATTTCCAAAATTGTTTTATCAGTAGATTTCATTCCTACCTGTGCTAAAGTCCCAACATTTTTGATCGTTTTTTCAACACAATCTCCAATAATACCATCTTCAGATTGTAACACATTACCCATTTGTGCTAACATTGCACCATCAAAAGCCGAATAGATTCCTGACGCTATTTTTGTTGCACAAGATGCTTTTGCTCCGTCACAAATTACTCCAGAAACATTTCCTAAAGTATTCGTTATTGCATTTTCAATAGCTTTTACATCACCACCCTCTAAAAAAACTAATGTACCACTAACAGCAGCAGAAGCAGTCATTGCACCACAGTACGCAGATAAACGTCCTACATTTGTTTTAACATGAACTGTAGTTAAATGGGACATAAATAATGCTCTGTACATTTGATCCTTATCAATTTTTTGATCAAAACAATAACGTATAATTGGAAGACTTGCAGTCATACCTTGATTTCCACTACCTGAAGTAGTCATCACAGGCATTGGGCTCCCACCCATTCTTGCATCAGATCCTGCAGCTGTAAAACTTGCTGAGCGATTTCTCTGATCATTACCGTAAAGACCTTTATCTATATTTTTTTGGATAGCAGCACCGATATTCACTCCATATTTTTGGTTTAAACCTTCATTTGCTATTGTTGTATTATAATCAACTACTTTCTCAAATATTGGAGCAATTTTAGCTATTTCAATAGTCTTAGCAACCGTATAAATTTTCTCTATTGATAAAATACTTCTATCTAATAAAGATGAATTAAAATCGCTATCATTACAAGGTTGATCGACCAACACCTCATCATTTTTAATAATCTTAGTGATATTAGTATGCGTGTGTTTTATTTCAATAGCAGCAGATTGATTTTTCGAAAAAGCAATAATATTAATATATAACGTCAAATTATTATCTGCTACACTGACGTTAACCCTATTTTGCTCAATAAATTTTTGGACATCAAGTAGTTGCTCAGAAGAAACATCACTTATTACCAAAAGATCTTTTGTAGCATCACCACATAAAGCTCCCATTGCTGCCGACACTTCAATACCAATCCTACCACCACTATTAGGAACAACAACACTTTTAGCGTTTTTAAGAATATTACCTGATACAATTACTTCTAACCTATCTGGAACATCTTTTAAAACCTGTACTGCTTTTGCTGCTGCATATGCAATTGCAATTGGTTCAGTACATCCTTCTGCTGGAACAATTTCTTCTTCAAGAATCTTAAAAATTTGTTCCTGTTCTTTGATTGAAACTTGCATGTTTTGTTCGTTAATTTGGTTTCTTCAATTAGGTTATAAAAAGAAACACTAGATTGATTATTTAATTAAAACTGATTTAGGTTATTACTCTAAATCAAATTGGCGAAGATCTTCTTCTGTCAATTTTTTAGCTTGTGGTAATCGGTCTACTAATAAATTAATTACTTCTTCCGTTTCTTGTTTAGAAAGTTCTCCACCTTTCCAAAAAAGTACTTCTCCAGTTTTATCTACTACTAAAACACCTATTGTATTGTTAGAATCTCCCGTGTTCCATTCTTTTTGTACAATTCCTTCAGGGTCGGTTAAGATTGTTGCTCCTGCTTCTCTTTTAGACCTTTTACGGATAGTTCGAATTAAAAAGCGAACAAAACTGTTTGGATAGAATGTATCTTTTAAATTGACAATACCATAAGCTAAAAACGTATCATTAGGAAATTTCCATTGTTTCACTTTTTCTACAAAATACTCATTTGCTTTTGGTGTATCAGGATCTGCATAGAAAATCATTACAACTTTTTCTCCTATAAAGGGAGTCATAACAGGCTTATTTTTTAAATCTCTAACCTCGATTGCAGAAATTACATCACCTTTTTGTAAAACATCCTTATCGTTCAATTTTTGTCCGATAGCATGGTTACTAAAAACTAACCCTATGAATACTATATTAATATAAGCGATAAACCGCCTCATAAACCCTAATTATAAATTGTTAGATAAAATACATTTCAAAGATAAAAAAGAATTGGTGTAAGTATTACGGTAATTAAAAGGTATTACCGATTATTAAGTTTATTCGTCCAATTCAAATTCCTTCATTTCCTCAGGTGTCATCTTATGTGCTGTAGTTAGGTGATCACAAATTTCTTTAATCACAAATGCTGTTTCTTGTTCGTCTAGTTTTCCTGCTTTAAAAAAGAGGACTTCTCCAGTTTTATCAACTACTAATATTGTAATTGCATTATTACAATCTCCTGTATTCCATTCCTTTTGTAAAGTTCCTTTAGGGTCGGTTAAAACTAATGCATTTGCTTCTCTTTTAGAACGTTTACGTAGCATTCTCAACATAAACCTGATCACTGGATTTGGATAAGGTGTATCTTTCAAATTAACAATTCCATAAGCCAAAAATTCATCTAAAGGAAATTTCCATTGTTTACTTTGCTCTACAAAATAATCATTCTGATGAGGATTGTCCGGGTCAGGATAAAAGATTAGTAAAACTTTTTCACCAATTCCTGGCGTAGTAAAAGGTTTATTTTTTAAATCCCGTAATTCTATAGGAGCCAACGTATCACCTCTCTGTAAAAATCGATTTGCAGGTGTTTTACTTTGAGCTTTAGTTTCTGAAAAAAATAAAACGAAAAAAAGTAATAAAATAAAGGCTTTATAATGATTAAAATTGAATAGCATTCTATGTTTAAAACATCTAATGAAAAATTGAAAGAAGAAAGGTAAGTGATTTTTTGAAATAAAATTTGATCTCTTATCAATACCAACAATATTTACTATTATTCTGTTTTAGAATCTGTATAAAATTAATTATATGAAAATAATTGTTGATGGGAATGCAGTAGAAGTTGCACCAAGAGACAAAACGCTAGTTGATGTTTTTAGGAGACAAAAATTAAGTATTGTAGCTCCTTGCTATAAAACCATGCGGAAATTTGGCACCTGTAATTCTTGCTTAGTTGAAATTAACGGTGAACAAAAACTTGCCTGTGGAATAGGGCCTGAAGAAGGTATGGAAGTTACTTTAAAAAGAAGTGACCTTCTAAAAATAAGAAAAGAAAAAGTAGTCGAATTTAAAGCACACACACAAAAGATGGAAGCATTGTATAAGAAAATGGGGATGTAAACTGATAAGTAAATAAAAAAAAACACCCAAGATAGTAAACCTTGAGTGTTTTGATGATTTGAAAGATTGATTAATTAATCATATCACAGAATCTCTGAGGTACTTCATAATTATCATTTTCCATTAATGTACTTTCAATAGTTACATCTTCAGTATACCATTTGTTATTATAAACGGTATGGAAAGGATATGTTTTTCCTACTTCCATACTATATAAAGTTACCTTTCCATTTCTAACATAATAGTATTGGTAATATCTTCTTCCTGAACTATTAGAATGCTCTACCCAAAGAGGAACTGTTGGTTTAATTACTGTACTACCACATTTACCTTGATAGTCAATAGTAACCGTTTGATAATTTGGTAATTTACTTAGTATTGATTCTACATCAAACGTAACATCCCCATTACATAAATCAAATTTACTTGACGTATAGTATACATTATTAGGATTATAACGCTCATAGATTTCTAATTGCATACTTGCCTCACCAACGCTAAACCATGGTCTAATTCTACTATTATTATATAATCTAAAACCCCATGTGTTATAAACATATTGTTTTGTACCATCAGGGTAAGTCATTGTAACACGAGCACCAACGATATGTGAATTATTATAAGAATTTGATGTAGAAAATTTAATACTACCAAAGTTTTCATTTCTTTGAGCAGGATAATATCTGTACTCACGGTTATTGTAACGGCTTCTATATGTTACTGGTGTAGTAGAGTAATTATACGCTTTACAAACTTGCTTCTTATAACCTATCCAAAAGTACGATGAGTAATTCGAATTAAAAGTGATATATAAGCTACCGTCCGATCTTTCTTGTATTGTAGCATTATCTTCCACTTCTCTTACATACCAATCAAAATAGTTATTTGTATTACCCATTCTAAAAACTTTGATATTATCGCCAGCTTTAATAGTACTACCTGTCTCTTGGTTAATTGTACTTGGGTTTAATGTTGTTGTAACTGTAAAAGATTCAGAAGTAGAATATACTCTTTTGTAACCATTAGAGTTTGCATACATATATAAATAAACAAACTGAGACATATAAATTCCCTGATCATTCTCTAGATCACCCTGTAAATTTCTGATTAAAGCAGGAATATGCATTTTGTAAGAATAACCTCTATAATTATAACTTTCATAATCATACGCACCTAAGCCGATATACATTGATGAAGCATTGTAATTATTGTTATAAAAATCACGGTATGCAGAACTAGCAGGTACTTTTACGTCTACAGATAGACTACTATTATTCCAAAACGAACGTGAAGAACTGAAAAATGCTGTACTATTCATTCTAGCTCCCGAAGAAAGATCAAAATTATCTTCTACAACTTCTTCTCCACCCGTGACATCCTCTAACCTTTCCATTTCCACTTTAGTGTAACTTACGGTATCATCCATTGTTACAGTTACTGGAACTTGTTTCTCTAAATAATTATCACCTGTTACTAAAACAGTAAAAGTTAAAGGTTTAGCAAATGTGTAATCTGGATCGACAGTAAAAGATAACAAACCATTTGTTGCCTGAAATTCTTTTCCTCCAGCTTCATTGTATAAATATTCTGTATCGTCTCCTAATATTTCTACAGTAAGATTTTCTTGACCGATATCAAGTGTAGTAGTATCAGAAATCTCGATTAATCCAAAGTGTGTTGATGTTGTAGATTGTAAAGTGACATCAATTCCTTCTAATGGATTTTTACAATTTTGAAGTAATAATAACGAAAGTAATAACGTTACAGTAGATAGTATTAATTTGTTCATATCAGTAGTCTTAATTTATTCTTACGGCTAATCTTAATTTAAAAACAGGAAACCAATTATAATCTTCCATGTTTTTAGCTAATTGCTCTTCTTGAGAATTCATCTCAGAAAGCATACTAGTTCCTGTAAATTGTACATTAGGCTTACCGATATAATATGTTCCTATATCAAAGCCAAATCCGATTCTATTTTTAGGAACAGCTCTTCCTAGACCGATTCCAAAATATGGTGTAATTTGTTTCCATTCTGCGTCAAAACGGATTTCACCAATATCTTCAGATTCGATTGTCATCTCTCCCAAAGTTACATCATTGGCATACTGACCTATCACGCGAACGCCATTACTTGTCATGTATGCTAAACCAGCTACAACTTTAAAACTACTATTAACAAAAGGTAGATATTCTATCCTTAAATCAATATTAACCATTTCAACATTTACGGTTGATTTTAGCTGCTTGCCATCAACTGAAACTTGTCTTGTAAAATCATTAATTTTAAAATAATTTAATCCCAACGATCCATTAAAATGTTTATTGATGTTTCTAGATACATCAATACCCCCACCATTTGTACCTCCACTGATACCAATAGCAATTCTGTTTTCGTATTCTTCTTCATGTACTCTCTGGGCAAAGCACAAACTGCTGCTAATGAGAATAAGCAACAAGGGTAATAGTTTGTTATACATTAGTATAAAAATATGTTAAATTAAGTAATATAGCACAAACATAGCACAATTAATATTTATTAACAACCACCCTTAATAGGTAAATCACCCGTGTAATTTACTTTGTTATTGAAAAACCTTACGTAAGAACTGTTTTTCAATAAAAAAGTACTCTAATTAAAATGATTCTAAAATACGATAATAAGAGTAGTATTTATTATATATTTATAGCTCATAAATAAAATAGTTTAATCTATTACTTATTTTTCAATATGATAAAAAAGACTTTATTAATCTCCATCGTTTTTCAATTTATTACATTCTTTGTTATAGCTCAAAAGTCATATAATAAAGAATTAAAAAAGTTAGATAAATATTACACTAAAATTATCAATGATTGGGAAATACCTAGTATGACGGTGGGTATTGTCAAAGATGGCAAATTAATCTTCTCTAAAGGTTACGGTACAAAAGAAATTGGCAAACAAGATACTCCAGATGAGCACACTTTATATGCAATAGCATCAAACTCAAAAGCTTTCACTTCAGCAATTATTGCAATGTTAGTTCAAGAAGGCAAACTAAATTGGGGTGATAAAGTTGTTGATCACCTTCCTTATTTTGCTATTAATGACCCCTATTTATCTCAATTAGTTACTATTGAAGATATGTTATCACATAGAGTAGGTCTTGGCACCTTTAGTGGAGATATTATGTGGTATCAATCTAATTTTACCTCAAAAGAACTAATAAAAAGAATACAATATATTCCACTCGCTTTTGAACTTAGAGACGGATTTGGTTATTCAAACCTTATGTACATCACTGCTGGTCAATTAATTAAAGAAGTAACAGGCAAATCTTGGGGTGAAAATGTACAACAAAGGATTTTAGATCCATTGGGTATGGACCGTACTATTTATTCTTTAACTAAACTTGAAGAAATGGGAAATTTTGCTACTCCTCATAAATTAATTAAAAATAAAAAAAATGTTCCAATGGAGTGGACAAATTGGGAGGAAATAGCAGCAACCGGTGGATTGATATCTTCTGTCAAAGATTTATCAAAATGGATGATATTTAATATTGATAATGGAGTTATTCAATCAGATACATTATTGACAGCGGCCTCACGTAATCAATTATGGAAGTTGCATAATAACTATACTTCAGATTTAACACAAGCGTCAGTCAATACACATTTCTCTGGATATGCCTTAGGTTGGGGTGTTAAAGATTATTATGGAAATATGATGGTAAGTCATACAGGAGGCTATGACGGCATGATAACGGCCATTACTCTTATTCCTGATCAAAAATTAGGTGTGGTAGTACTTACTAATGGTTTAAAAAGTCCAATTGGTGCTGCAACAAATTATACAATAGATACGTTCTTGAAGTTGAAAGAATTAGACTATTCTAAAATATACTTAGAAAAATCTAATGAACGCTATGATAATGATACAAGAATTGAGGATATTATTGCTCATCACAAAAAAGGTACTAAACCTTCTAAAAAGTTAAATGAATATGAAGGTATTTATTACTCAGAATTGAATGGAAATATAACGGTACGTATAAATGACGGCAAGCTGAAGATTGAATTTGAACATCAAAGAAACTTAAATGCAACCCTTTCTCTTTGGCATTATGATACTTTTGAGCTATTATGGAATTTTGAAAGTCCATGGTATACTTTAGGTACTGTTAGTTTTGAAATGGATAATAATAGAAACATTACTGCATTAAAATTTGATGTCCCAAATAATGATTTTCACTTCTCAGAGATCAAAGCGAAAAAAATAATTAATTAGTAATACTTATAACTCTCAAAAAAAATGAAAGATTTTATTGTTAGAATGTTAGTTTCGGCCATTGCTGTTTGGGCTTGTGCAGGCTTCTTTGAATGGATTGCTCCAACATCTGGTGTTTTAGTTACAGATTATACCACTGCTATTTGGGCTGCCTTGGCTATTGGTTTCATGAATGCAATTGTTAAACCTATACTTACAATATTAACATTACCAATTACTGTTTTTACACTTGGTTTATTCTTATTAGTAATTAATGCCCTTATGTTTTATTGGTCTGGAGAATTAATTGATGGTTTTTCTACCGGTGGTCTTATGATGTCATTGATTTTCAGCTTTGTATATTCTACAGTTTTAACATTCTTAGATTCACTTTTTGGTGTAAGAAGAGATTAAAATAAACATATTTTTCTAGTAAAAATAAGAAGCCGATATTCATAAAGTTGAATATCGGCTTCTTATTTTATAATTATATTTATTCTGTAACTGGAATCTGTGTTTTTTGTAATGCTTGTTCAATATCTCCAAAGATATCATCTATATGCTCAAACCCTGCAGAGATTCTAACCATTCCAGGTGTCACACCACTCGCTAATTGCTCTTCCGCACTTAGTTGTTCATGCGTGGTGGACGACGGATGAATTGCTAATGTCTTGGCATCACCAACATTTGCTAAATGAGAGATCAAATTTAAAGAACTCACAAAAGTTTTAGCAGCTTCATATCCTCCTTTTACTTCAAAGCTAAATACTCCTCCAGCTCCGTTGGTTAAATATTTCTGAGCAAGATCATAATATTTACTTGATTTAAGACCTGGGTAATTTACTTTTTCAACTAATTCATGAGCTTCAAGTTTTTCTGCTAATGTTTGTGCATTAAAAACAATTCTTTCCATTCTTAAAGATAATGTTTCAAGACCTTGTAATAATTGGAATGAATTAAAAGGACTTATTGCTGGGCCATAGTCTCTTAACCCCTCAACTCTTGCTCTAATTGAGAAAGCAACATTTGGTAATCCTAGTGGATTTCCTTCGCCAAAAACATCCCAAAATTTTAAACCATGATAACCTTCTGATGGCTCTGTAAACATAGGGAATTTACCATTTGACCAATTAAAGTTACCACCATCAACAATAACTCCACCTATAGAAGTACCATGTCCACCTATCCATTTTGTTGCTGAAGCAGTAACAATATTAGCCCCATGTTTTAAAGGCTGAAAAATATATCCTCCTGCACCAAAAGTGTTATCTACCACTAAAGGTATTTTATGTGCTTTTGCAACTTCTGCTATTTTTTCAAAATCTGGAATATTTAATTCAGGATTTCCAATAGTCTCTAAATAAATTGCTTTTGTATTTTCATCTATTTGTGCAGCATAATCTTCAGGATTACCGCCTTCTGCAAACTTAGCCGTTATACCTAATCTTTTGAATTGAACTTTAAACTGATTATAAGTTCCGCCATACAAAAAAGAAGATGAAACGAAGTTGTCTCCATTTTCTAAAATATTAGTTAGTGCTAAAAATTGAGCAGATTGACCTGAAGCTGTTGCAACAGCACCTACTCCACCTTCCAAAGCAGCTATTCTTTTCTCAAATACATCCGTTGTAGGATTCATTATTCGAGTATAAATATTACCGAATTCTTTTAGTCCAAAAAGGTTTGCAGCATGCTCTGCATCATTAAATACGTATGATGTTGTTTGATAAATTGGGACAGCTCTTGAATTTGTTGTTGGGTCTACTTCTTGACCTGCATGTAATTGTAAAGTCTCGAATTTGTAATCGCTCATACTTGGTGAATTTTGAAAGTGAAAATAAGTTAGATTAATATATTTTATAAAGAAAAATCATATACTCTATAAAATCGATAGGCAATGTAATATTATGTAAATTAATTACAAAATTATTATCTGCTTTTATGATTTGATCATCTTTGAGTTATATCAAATTTATAATAATAATAGAAACTCAGAAAATTAATTAGGGAATATCCTCAAAAAAAACACTTAGTAAAATATAAGGTAATTCATTAAAAAACTATGAATCGTAATAACCTTTCTTAGTACTTTAAATATATACAAAAGTTATGAAAAACATTTTTCTCCTTTCAATTTTACTTATGGTGTCTAATATAGGATTTTCCCAAAGAAGATATACTCACCCTAAATACTTTAATAATTTAATTGAAAATACAGATTACATTTTAATAGGTAGTAGTATTGGAGCTGCTCAATACAAGGGAGCATATGGTAATTTTGGAGATTTTGGAAATATTCAACCTAACATAAATATTTATGTGCAAAAAAAGGTATCAAAAAATTTATCATTTAGATATCAATTTTCTTATGTTGGTCTAGGATCAAAAGATATGAGAGCTAATAGTGAGACTTATAATCAAAATGCTTTTAATGCGGATATTATAGAGTTTATACCTATGCTTATTTATGATTTAGGAGCACGAAATAGAAAAAGAAATCAAAGAATAAATTATTATTTAATGGCGGGTGTCGGCGTTTTTTATGGTTCGGCAACTAACCATCTAAAAAATACATCATCCAATAAAGCTGGAGGAGTGATTTATGGTGGTGCCGGCGTTCGCTATAGCTTAACAAATAAATGGAGTATAAATTTAGAAGCTCAAGGTAGAGTTTCATCTAGTGATCAACTTGATATGATGACTAACCGCAATTTTCCCACAGATATGTATGGAACAATTAATATTGGTGTTGCATACAGAATATTTGGACGAAGAAAATTACATTAATCAGTTATTATTTAGTGTAAAAAATAAAACAAAAAGGGGAATAATTAGCCACTTCATGAGTTGTTATAATTTTCCACCTTTTTGTAATTATTCTTCTACGTATGTCAGTAGAATTAACTATAAGTTTGCATTACCAATTATTGTAAACAAAATAAAAACTGCTATGGAACTTAGAACTAGAATTAACGAAATCAAGAATCATTTATCTTCAAAAAATATAAATTTTGATGATGATGTAACCATTGAAAACAGTAAAAAAATTTCTGTAAGATCAAAAGCTGAAGTGGCTGAAGAGAACCATTTAATTAAAATATGCTTTTATTTTACTGGCTATTCAATTGCTATAAATGTCCCCTTTCTACCTTTAAGTGAATTAGATATTGATGAGCTATTCCTATTTATAAGAGAATACCAATCAAAATATTTCATAAAAGAAGAAATTGAACAGTTAATTGCTTAATTAATGTTAAAATTTGATAAATCAGATATCAAAAATATTATAACAACTCCTGATGTCGTTTATTTATATATTGACAATTAAAATAAGACGACATGCAAATTAGCTTACTATTGGTATTATTTTCTATTCTATTTGCTCCTTCAGACCAACCAGCAAAAGATAAAGTACTTTCTACTTTAAAACATTCCAATTCAGACTACCTACCATATAATGTTGATGTTATATCAACTGCTTACGGGTCTTCTGAATATGTTAATTTAACTGGAAGAGTAGTACATGCATCAAGCGACTTTTATGCTATCGACTATCTTGATAAAGATTGGGAAATGCAAGTACATAATGCAAACAAAGATTACTCTGGTTTACCATTCTTCAAATCTAAAATTAGAAGAGATTTAATAGAACTTTTAAACGAACCTACAAATTCTGTTGAAATAGAAGAGGTCGTTTATCTAGGTTTATCATCTTACTTAGTTACTATTAAAGAAGAGGATAGGAAAATACCAAATGTTTACTCTAAAAACCAAGATGGAAATAACGATACTTCTATGTCTAATATAATGAATATCTGGACTAAGTTTTATATTTCTAAAGAAGGTTTACTATTACGCTATGAGTCACATTCTCAAGCTAGTGGAAATAAAGTTGATAATAAACAACGTGATGTTGTTAAATTCTATATTCAAGAAAACTAAAAAATAGTAATCTTAAAAATAAAAGCCATTGACTAAACATCAATGGCTTTTATTTTTCATATGAACACCACTTTTAAAGTAGTCTTTTATAGTTTAAAAAGGCAATTCTTCTTCTCCAAAAAATTGTGGATAATCAGCCTTTGATTGTAATTCTTTAAAAGTGCATTTAACTGTATCAACATTAACATCTTTAGCTCTACAATATTTTATTACTCCTTCACGTCCTTCGTTAATTAATAATAAATTACCACTATTAATAGGGTATTTCAATGCAGATTGTATTGGTTTAATTATACCTAAAGTCCTTGGCATTCTCGAAAAATAGCTAAGTACAAACCGTGTATCGTCAGATGGAGAATCTTGAATCAAGATTACTCTATTTGAAAGGCATGCCACTACTTTTGATGCTTCTATATATTTATAGTCATCTGTAATTACACCTGGAGGAAATGGAGATACAACACACTTCATATCATCAGTATATATATCATGTAACGGATCATATTTTAAATCAATTCCTGAAGCTAAAACTTCAACGTTTGTAAAATCAAAAGTATTCATTACTTCTTCAACAATACCTTTCTGCTGAAGTAGTATTAGATTAATTTCATAATCAGTACAAAAATCTCCAATTCTATTAGAAATTATTTTTCCATGTTCATCAGGATTTTTTGTACCAATTATACCTACCGAATAATTATTCAATAATTCTATATTTCCAACGCAATAAATTATTGGCCATAATTCTGATTGATCAATAATATTTTTGGGAAATCTATCATCTAAAAAGCTAACTGGTTCTATTGAAAGTTCATTACAATTATTTATAATTTTTTCAGCTTTATCAATGCCTGCATCAATTTCTGAAATACTTACCTTATTTATTCTATTTGTTGCTTCAAATATAGCTGATATTGCTTCTAGAACTGTTGATGATTCTTGTTCTTTTTCCACAATAATGTCTTTAAACCTAAATAAGAATTTTGGCCCAAAACCTTTAATATTTAATATAGATAAAAGTAAACTTTCTAACATTTGTAAATAATTTTTATCAAATCTTACTTTAGATGTAATATATCGTATAAAATATTACATTTTTTTGTGTTTTAAATATAATACTTATTATATTGCACATGGGTAAAGAATCATAGGTTAGTCACCTATATAAAAAAAAACTAGTTGGACTATGTTCCAGCTAAAAGCATCTTGAAATTCAAGATGCTTTTATTTTTTACAGAATTCCATAAATTCTCCATCTATTTCAAATCCTTCTTTTAGAAAAAGGTTCTTTGAATCATCAGACGCTTGTAGAAATAATGACTCAATTCCTAGATTTTTAGCTACTTGCATTGTATGCTTTATTAGTTTTTCTCCTATACCTTTTCTTCTATTCTCCTTCATGACTGATAAATTATAGATACCTGCATTTTTTGGATGTTCCTTTTCTATAAATAACTCTATTACACCAACTACAACATTATCTTCAATATAATTAAATAATAAAGTCTTCTTATTGTTTAAAATATCACTTGATGTTCTATCATAATAATGAAGTACATTAACATCAAAAGGATCCCAGTTATTTGCAATTACAAATGCATGATCAATAATATCCTGCTTTTTATCTACTTGATAAATATTCGAACAATGTTCAATCTCCTTAATTGCATTTACATTAGAGAAATACATACCTTCATTTAGTCCACTTTTCACGATAGACAATTGTGAGAAAATTTCTTCAAGTTTTGTATTTAGCTTAGAACTTTCTATCCATATACATGACTCTCTCAACCTGTTCTCATAAAAGTTTACAACACTTTCTACTTCTTCTTTTGAAATAGATTCTGTTGTTTCTATATGTATAACGTTAAAAGTATCTGCTTTAAGTCCACTATCAATATAATTTATATTATCTGTTGACAGGACTTGCATTAGATTACACTCTTTCGCTAAAGCTTCTGCATGTAATTTAAAATTTAAATCTATTTGTTCTTTTTTATTCATCATTTCATTAAATAATTGACACGAGAAAATAAGGTAAAATATCTTCTATAAAAAATAATATTGTCACAATTAAAATCGAAAATATTATTTTTAATATGGTCTGAAAAATTACTTTTCTTTTTTCTTGATTCATTTTATTTCTAATCGTTTCTAATTCTCTCTCCGAAGCTTTCTTAAACCTCATTGGTTTTGTTGTAGACCCTTCATTCCACTTTCAATAAAACCCATGATTTTCTCTATTGTTATCTTACTTAAACTAATTGTAAAAATAAAAAAAGTATAGCCACAAAAAAAGGTTAGTCAACATCTTGTGTTAACTAACCTTCTATATATAATGAATGTGGCGTCGACCTACTCTCCCGGGGGTTAACCCAGTACCATCAGCACTGTGGGGCTTAACTGCTCTGTTCGGAATGGAAAGAGGTGAACACCCACGTCATTGACACCATCAATATCTTAATGTCTTTGATTATCGAATCTAATCACTAATGCAAAATAACTAACAAAAATCAGTTATTTGACAGTGAAAAGGAAAAACTTTGCTAGCACTCTATTCCTAGAGTGCTAACCGTAAAAGAAAAGCTATTGGGCGATTAGTACTTCTCAGCTAAATGTATCTCTACACGTACACTTGAAGCCTATCAACGTCATCATCTATAACAACCCTTATATGGAAATCTCATCTCGAGGTGGGTTTCGCGCTTAGATGCTTTCAGCGCTTATCCGCTCCACACATAGGTACCCGGCGATGCTCCTGGCGGAACAACCGGTACGCCAGAGGTGTGTCCAACTCGGTCCTCTCGTACTAAAGTCAGAGCCTCTCAAATTTCCTACGCCCGCAACAGATAGAGACCGAACTGTCTCACGACGTTCTGAACCCAGCTCGCGTGCCACTTTAATGGGCGAACAGCCCAACCCTTGGGACCTTCTCCAGCCCCAGGACGTGACGAGCCGACATCGAGGTGCCAAACCTCCCCGTCGATATGAGCTCTTGGGGGAGATCAGCCTGTTATCCCCAGAGTACCTTTTATCCTTTGAGCGATGGCCCTTCCATGCGGTACCACCGGATCACTATGTCCCACTTTCGTGCCTGTTCGAAATGTCTCTCTCGCAGTCAGGCTCCCTTATGCCATTGCGCTCTTCCGACGATTGCCGACCGTCGTGAGGGAACCTTGGAAAGCCTCCGTTACTCTTTTGGAGGCGACCACCCCAGTCAAACTACCCACCAAACAATGTCCGAGTATACACTCGTTAGACCGTCAAACAGGAAAGGGCGGTATTTCAACAATGACTCCAAAATGCCTGGCGACACTCCTTCATAGTCTCCCGCCTATCCTACACATTCCTGGCCAACGGCCAACGTTAAGTTGCAGTAAAGGTTCATGGGGTCTTTTCGTCCCGTTGCGGGTAAGCGGCATCTTCACCGCTACTTCAATTTCACCGAGCTCATGGCCGAGACAGCGT